>JAFQWT010000039.1 GCA_017407375.1 Clostridia bacterium | reverse complement strand
TTGATAGATGCGAAGATATCGTCCTTCGTGATGTGCTTCGGAGAGAGCTCCGCGGCGCGGAGGCGGGCGGCCTCACGCACGGCGTCAAGATCGCCGGCTGCATCCGAGAGGAATTCGATCATCACGGCAAAGCGCACCTTGCCGCTCATGCCGACGTCGGTAAGGTCAAGACCGAACACCGAGGGGTCAACGGCACCGTTGCCGAACACCTTGACCTCGGCGCCCATCAGGTCGCGCACAAAGACCTCGTTGACAGCGTTCTGCTCGAGAACGGCACCGTCCTCACGCGTCATCACGTGGTCGGCGTCAAAGAGGACCTCACCCGTCAGGGGGCTGACGACGGGGCGCGAAAGGGCAAAGCCGCGGACACGGTCGGCGACCGCGAGCTTTTTATCGTACTTGTAGCGGCCGACCGTGGCAAGGTCGTAGCGCTTCGCATCGAAGAACATGTTGCGGATGAGGAGCTGGGCACTCTCGACGATGGGCGGGTCGCCGGGGCGCTGCTTCTTGTAGATCTCCTTGAGGGCGGCCTCACCGAGGGTGCAGTTATCCTCTTCGGCAAAGTAGGCACACTCGTCCTTGGCAATGGTGGCCGTGAGGAGGTCCTCATCACCGAACATCGCGGTGATGGCCTCGTCGGTCTCAACGCCGAGGGCACGGATAAGCACCGTGACAGGGAGCTTTCTCGCCTTGTCGATCTTAACATAGACCACGTTCTGCGAGTCGGTCTCGTACTCCAGGTAGGAGCCGCGGTAAGGAATGACGGCGACGCTGTAGCTGCGGTTGCCCGCCTTGTCGAGAAGCGTCTTGTAGTACATACCGGGAGAGCGGACGATCTGCGAAACGATAACGCGTTCCGCACCGTTGATCACAAAGGTGCCGGAATCGGTCATCAGCGGGATGTTGCCCATGTAGATCATATCCTGCTTGACCTCGCCCGTTTCCTTGTTGGCGAGGCGGACAAGCACCTTCAGGGGCGCCTCGTAGGTCGTGTCGCGCTCCTTGCACTCCTCCACCGAATACTTCGGCGTTTTTTCGATCGTGAAATCGACAAACTCAATGGAAAGGTTGCCGGAATGGTCATTGACGGGAGACGAGGCCTTGAGGACCTCCATCATGCCTTCCTTGCAGAACCACTCGAACGACTTCTTCTGAACGTCAATGAGGTTGGGCATTTCCAACGCTTCATTGATCTTCGAGAAGCTGAGTCTTGTGGTTTTTCCGAGCTTTTGGGGTTTCAGCATCGTAGAATCACTCCGTTTCATGAAATTTCGCCCTCGCCGTTTTCGGGCGGCGTGAAAAGCGCCCACTTTTCTTGGCGAAAGATGATGTTTTTCGCGCTCGCAGTCCGTTTATTCTTACAATAATATTATAAGGACAAGCAAACATTAGGCAAGACAAGATTATATCATACCTTTTTACTCCTGTCAAGGGTTTTTTGGTTTTTTAGTAAAAATTTTTCCTGTTTTTGCAAATGTAAACTTTTTGTTAACTTTTGTTTTCCTGTTTGTAAAATTTGCTTTTCTCCCCCGTATCCCCCGCGGCGGCGGCAATGCGGCGGCGGTAGGCGGCCGCCCCCTCCCCAAAGCTGCGCTTGAACATACGGTAAAAATTGACGGGATCGTCATAGCCCGAGAGGCGCCCCGCCTCCTCGGCGTTGTACCCCTCACGGAGGAGCCGCGCGGCGTTCTCCATACGGACGCGCGTCAGGTACTCACGCAGGGTGATGCCGTAGCGCGCACGGAAGAGGCGCGGCAGGTAGCGGCGGTCGATCGACAGCTGGGCGGCGATGCCCCCCACCGTGATGGGCATCATATACAAGGTGTCCACCATACGGCGGGCGCGCTCAGCATAGCCGTCTCCCTCCCCTTCTGCCCCTCCCGCGCGCGTCTCTCTTAATATAAAGGAAAGCACCTCGAAAAGACAGCTTACGGCGTACTCGGCGGCGGCACTGCCGTACTCGCCGCACCGCAAAAGACGGCGGAAGGCGTCCCCCGTATAGCGTTGCACAGGAGGGCGGGTGGCAAGGTCGGCGGCGCGGGTACCGCGGAAGCAGATCCAGACGTAATGCCACGGCTCGCGCTCGTCCGCCACGTAGCGGTGCCACTCGCCGGGACTGACGATGAAGATCTGCCCCGCGCCCGGGGCGTAGGTCTCTCCCCGATAGTCAAAGCGGCCGCGGCCCGATACCACGTAATGGATCATATAGTAGTCACGCAGGCCGGAGGCGGCATGCCCCGGGGCGCAGACCTCGCTTCCGTAAGAGAGAGGGACAAGGTCGGTAAGGACACGCCCCGCTTCCCCCCGACCGAAGCTTTCCACAAAATATTTTTCCTTTGCCGGCACGGTCTTTCACTCCTTTTTGGACTCATGATTTTACATTATATCATATTTTCTGCACAAAATATCATTCTTTTTTTGAATTTTTGATATATAATGGAATTACCACAACAAAACACACGGGAGGTTTCTCATGATCAAGATCACATTTCTCGGTGCCGGCTCCACGGTCTTTGCCAAGAACGTCCTTGGCGACATCATGCTCCGCGAGTCTCTCCACGAGGTGGAGATCGCGCTTTACGACATTGACAGCGACCGCCTGGAGGAATCCTACATTCTGATCGACGCCCTCAACAAGAGCATCAACGAGGGGCGCGCCTCGGTCAAGAAGTACCTTGGCACAGAAAACCGCAAGGAGGCCCTGCGCGGGGCGCGCTTCATC
>JAFQWT010000038.1 GCA_017407375.1 Clostridia bacterium | reverse complement strand
GAGATGCACGCCAAGGCGTGATGAGATACAAGGGCCGGGCGCCCTTGATGATATACCGCCTGAGGCGGATGATATACACCGCGCGGGGGGCGCGGTGATGAAAGACCCCTCTCAGTCGCTTTTCGCGCCAGCTCCCCCCGAGGGGGAGCCATCTTGTTTTTCCGATGCTGCGGTTAATATCGGCCTCGCCCTTGGGGAGAGGTGGCGGCGTAGCCGACGGAGAGGGCGGGCGGCGGGGCGCGGTGATGGGGGCGAGGGCTGTTAGCTAAAATCCTCTCGCTTTTCCGCGGAGGTTGTGGTATAATGGAAAAAACGCCAAAGGAGACCGTCTTATGTCCGAGGGAGTGCTTTTCCGCCCCATTGCCACGATCCGCACCGATTTCCCCGATAAATTCGGCGTGCCGCGCCAGAGCGGCCGCGTGGAAGGGGCGCACGGCGTGATCGTTTTCCTGCCCGAATACCGCAGCCCCGAGGCCCTGCGCGGTATCGAGGGCTTTTCCCACCTTTGGCTGCTCTTTGATTTCTCGCTCGCGCACCGCGAGGGCTGGTCGCCGACCGTCCGCCCGCCGCGCCTTGGGGGCAACCGCCGCGTGGGGGTGTTTGCCAGCCGCTCCCCCTTCCGCCCGAACCCCGTGGGGCTTTCCTCGGTGCGGCTTTTGTCGGTGGAGAGGACCGCGGAGGAGGGGACCGTCCTGCACGTGGCGGGAGCCGACCTTGTGGACGGAACGCCGATCTTTGACATCAAGCCCTATCTTCCCTTCTCGGACGCGCACCCCGAGGCGACCACGGGCTTTGCCGAGGCGGGGCTTTCCCACCGCTTGACGGTCACCTTTGCCGAGGGGGCGGTGCCGCCCCTGGACGAGGCAGGCCTTGACGTGCTGTGCGCCGCCCTTGGGGAGGACCCGCGCCCTGCCTACCGCAACGAGCCGGGGCGTGTCTTTTCCATGCGCTTCCGCTCGCTTGACGTGAAATTCCACGTGGAGGGCGACCTTCTCACCGTCGTGGGCTGGGAGAAGGCGTAAGGAGCGGCGGCAAGCGTCAAAGCGCGGTTTTTGTAAATCTTACTTTGCTAAAAACAAGAAATAGGCAGGAACGCTGTGCGGTTCCTGCCTATTTCTGCGATGGGCAAAGCGGCTCAGTTGTCTTCCTTGGAGTTTTTCTCGTTCTTTCCGTTCTGCTGGTTCTGATTCTTCTGCTGGTTGTTGTTCTGCTGGTTATTCTGGTTCTGCTGGTTCTGATTCTTCTGGTTATTCTGATTCTTCACGTCACTCATTTTCTTTTTTCCTTTCCGTTTAGCCACGTGGGCTTTGCTTAAAGAATGCCCCTCCCACGGGTTTTTTATGCATTTTCCTTGCATTTTTCCGTATCCTATGGTAGAATAAAGAAAAAACCCGAGGAGGGCGCGCAATGGGCGTTGTCATTGGTATTGATATCGGAGGTAGCACCACGAAGATCGTCGGCTTCCAAAAGAAGGACGGCGGGCGGCGGCTGCTCTCTCCCCTTTTGGTCTCGGCGGCTGACCCCCTGACCTCCATGTACGGCGCGTTTGGCAAGTTTTTGGCCGAGAACGACCTGCCCCTCTCGGCCATTGAAAAGGTGATGACCACGGGCGTTGGCGCCTCCTTCCTTGCCAAGCCGATCTACGACCTGCCGTGTGAGAGCGTGCGCGAGTTCCGCGGGACGGGCCTTGGCGGCCTCTACCTCTCGGGCCTTGAGCGGGCGATCACCGTCAGCATGGGCACCGGCACGGCCATCGTATACGCCGAAAAGGGGCACGAGATGGAGTACCTCGGTGGTACGGGCGTTGGCGGCGGCACGCTGACCGGCCTTGCCAAGAGGATGCTGGGCATTGAGTCTCTCGAGCATCTCGGCCTTTTGGCCGAGGAGGGAGACCTGCGGAACGTGGACCTGCGCATTGGGGATTTTGCCAAGACCGCCCCCATTGAGACGATGCCCGCCGAGCTGACGGCGGCCAACTTTGGCAAGCTCAGCGATATGGCAAGCAAGCCCGACCTGGCGATCGGTCTTTTCAATATGGTGTATGAGACGATCGCGATGGTGGCGATCTTTGCGGCGCGCGGCCGCGGCGTTTCCGACGTGGTGCTGACGGGCAATTTGGCCGTGACCCCGTACGCCGCCAAGCTGTTCCCGACGCTTTCCGAGATCTTCGGCGTGAATTTCATCATTCCCGACAAGGCGCAGTTTGCCACCGTGATCGGCACCGCGCTGTGCGGATAATAAAAATTTTGACTTTTTTTAGAAAAGGTATTGTATTTTAGGAAAAGTTCTGCTATACTATACGCAGTATGATAGGATGTGAGAGTGGGTGCTACCCACTCTTACTTTTTGAACGGAGGCTGTATGAAAAAGCAAAACGTTGCCGAAGCCGTCGCCGCCCTTCTCTCCTCGACCGTTGAGGGGCTTGGGTATATGCTGTGGGACGTGGAGTACGCCAAGGAGGGCGCCGACTGGCACCTGACCGTGACGATCGACTCCCCCGCGGGCATCACGATCGACGACTGTGAGCGCGTCCACCGCGCCATTGACCCCGTCCTTGACGAGGCCGACCCCATCGAGGGGGCGTACATCCTGAACGTTTCCTCCCCCGGGGTGGAGCGCGTGCTCCGTACCGAGGCGCACCTGCGGGCGTCGCTTGGGGAGCGCGTGGAGCTGCGCCTGTTTGCCGCCGTTGACGGGCAGAAGTCGCTGCGCGGCACGCTGACCGCGCTGGAGGACGGGGACCTGGTCCTTGACGGGGAGCGCCGCCTCCCGCGGAGCGCCGTTTCCCGCATTAAGACGGTTTACTTTGATTAATAGGGACTATCCCGAAGAAAGGATGCTGACACTGTCAGCGATCGAGCCATGAATACTGAATTTTTCAACGCCCTCGATGCCCTCGAAAGAGAGAGGGGCATTGCCAAGGAGTACGTCCTTGAGAAGGTGGAGGCCGCGCTGACCGGCGCCTTCCGCCGTGAGGTCGGCGCCAGCGCCAACGTGCGCATCGTGCTGGACCCCGTGAAGAAGGACCTCAAGGTCATTCGCCTGATGACCATTGTGGACGAGGTGACCGACCCCACCTGCGAGATGACGCAGGAGCAGGCGCTCACCGCCAAGGCCGAGAAGAAGGCCAAGGGCCGCTCCACCAAGGTCGGTGCGATCATTGAGATGGAGATGAACCCCAAGACCTTCCGCCGTCTGTCCGCCGCCACCGCACGCCAGATGATCATTCAGGGCATCCGCGAGGCCGAGCGCAGCAATATGGTCAAGGAATACGAGAGCAAGAAGGAGTCGGTCATCACCGCCACGGTCGATAAGATCGATCCCGAGAACGGCAACGTCATCCTCTCGATGGGCACGGGCTTTGCGACCCTGCCCGTAGCCGAGCAGATCCCCGGCGAGACCTACGAGGTCGGTGACCGCGTGAAGGTCGTCCTCACCGAGGTCCACTCGGGCGAGTCCCGCGGGCCGCTGGTCTCGATCTCGCGCTCGCACCCCTCGCTGCTCCGCCGCCTCTTTGAGCTGGAGATCCCCGAGTGCGCCTCGGGCGTTGTTGAGGTCAAGAGCGTCTCGCGTGAGGCCGGCTCGCGCAGCAAGGTCGCGGTCTACAGCAACGACCCGAACGTTGACCCCGTTGGCGCGTGCATCGGTAAGAGCGGGATGCGTATCGCCCCGATCCTTGCCGAGCTTTCGGGCGAGAAGATCGACGTTGTGCATTACAGCGACGACCCCGCCGTGTACGTAGCCGAGGCCCTCTCGCCTGCCAAGGTCCTTTCGGTCGAGGTGGAGGGGGAGCGCACCTGCCGCGTCCGCGTGGCGCCCGAGCAGCTGTCGCTGGCCATCGGTAAGGAGGGCCAGAACGCGAAGCTGGCGGCCCGACTCACCGGTCTTAAGATCGACATCAAGGCGTAAGCCGAGTTTTCAAGAAGGGGGTGCCGTATGGCCACCGTCAAAAAGATCCCCACACGCCGCTGCACGGGCTGCGGTGAGCATTTCCCGAAATCGGCGCTCATCCGCGTGGTGCGCTCTCCCGAGGGTGTGATCTCCCTCGATCGCACGGGCAAGGCCGCCGGGCGGGGGGCTTACCTCTGCCAAAGCGCCGAGTGCCTCCGCCGCGCACAGAAGAGCCGCCGCATCGAGCAGGCGCTGGAGGTAGCGATCCCCGCGGAGATCTACGCCGCCCTGGAGGGAGCGCTGAGCCGTGAGTGATAAGGCAACGGGGCCCGACCGTTTTTTAGGGCTGGTGGGTCTTTGCCGCCGCGCCGGGCGCGTCGTCATCGGGGCGCCGCTCATCGGTACCGCCATGCGTGCGGGGAAGCTCCCCGCCCTTGTGCTGGTCGCGGCGGACGTCTCGGCCGGCTCCGCCAAAAAGCTGACCACCAAATGCAACTTCTATAAGGTTCCTCTGCTGAGCGTCCCCTACACGAAGGAGGCGCTGGCCCACGCCGTTGGCAAGGACGCCCCCGTGGCGGCCCTTGGCATCTTGGATGCGGGCATTGCGGGTGAGCTCTTAAAATCGTCAGGAAAGGACGCTCCAAGGACCAAGGGGAGCGGAATGGAATAATTATGGCAGAAAAGACTATTAAGCTTTCGCAGGTATCGAAGGACTTCGCCCTGAAGGGGAAGGACGTCCTCGACCTTCTGAAGGCCAACGGACTGGAAAAGAAGAGCGGAGGTGCTTTGAGCGAGGGCGAGTTTGCGCTCTTTCTCTACGTGCTGACCGAGGCCAATCAGATCGACAATCTTGACGATTATCTCTCGGGCAAGGCGCGCATTCTCTGCGACCGCCCCGAGGAGGCCGCCAAGGAGGAGCCGAAGGCCGCCGAGCCCGCCCCCGCTGAGGTCCCGGCACCCGCCGCCCCCGTGAGGGAGGAGCCGAAGGCGCCCGAGAAGCCGAAGGAGCCCGAAAAGCCCCGCACCTTCCATACCGGCGCGCAAAAGCAGGCACCCGTCGACCGCTTCAGCCGTCTTGAGGGGCGCTCCCCCTTTGCCGAGACGAAGAAGCCCGAGGCGAAAAAGCCCGAGGCGAAGAACGACCGCCGCGAGCGCCCCGCCATGCCGACCGCCCCCCGCACCGAGGGTGGCTTCTCGGTGACGAGCGCTGCCGATTACACGGCCACCGCCCCCCGCACCAGCGTGGTGGACACGCGCACCTCGTCGGTCCACCTTTCGAAGTATGACGATAAGCTGGATAAATACTCCTCGCGCGAGTCGGATATGCATCAGGAGCGCCAAAAGCTCAAGAAGCAGGACAACCGCAACGCGGGCAGCAAGCAAAACCGCGAGAAGGAGCGCCTCGCCCAGGAGAAGCTCCGCAAGCAGCAGTTTGAGCGTGCCAAGAAGAAGCAGCTCGAGATCACCATTCCCGACGAGATCACGGTCGGTGAGCTGGCCTCCCGCCTCAAGAAGACGAGCGGCGAGGTCATCAAGCGCCTGATGATGATGGGCGTGATGGCCTCGGTCAACCAGACGATCGACTACGACACCGCCTACCTCATTGCCGACGAGCTGGGCGCCATCGCCACGCGCGAGGTGGTCGTCACGATCGAGGAGCGCCTCTTCAACGAGGCCGAGGACGCCCCCGAGAGTCTTATCAAGCGTACGCCCGTTGTCTGCGTAATGGGTCACGTTGACCACGGTAAGACCTCCCTCCTTGACGCCATCCGCCACACGAGCGTGACAAGCGGCGAAGCGGGCGGCATCACCCAGGCCATCGGTGCCTATCAGGTCACGGTGAACGGCGAGCCGATCACCTTCCTCGACACCCCCGGCCACGAGGCCTTTACCGCCATGCGTGCCAGAGGCGCGCAGGCCACCGACATTGCCATTCTCGTCGTTGCCGCCGATGACGGCATTATGCCCCAGACCGTGGAGGCGATCAACCACGCCAAGGCCGCGGGCATCGACATTATCGTTGCGATCAACAAGATGGATAAGCCCCAGGCCAACCCCGACCAGGTGATGCAGGAGCTGACCAAGTACGACCTGGTCCCCGAGGAGTGGGGCGGTGACGTGATGTGCGTCCCCGTCAGCGCTCTGACGGGCATGGGCATCGACACGCTTCTCGAGGACGTCCTCCTCGTGGCCGAGGTCAAGGAGCTGAAGGCCAACCCCAACCGCCGTGCCAAGGGCATCGTCATTGAGTCGCGCCTCGATCACGGCCGCGGCCCTGTGGCCACCGTCCTCGTGCAGAACGG
>JAFQWT010000037.1 GCA_017407375.1 Clostridia bacterium | reverse complement strand
GAAGTCGGTCACGTACGCGGCGACCTTGCCCGACTCCAGCGCCGCTGCCATATCCTCGGAGTTGACGAGATCGGCGCGGGCGAGGTTGATGATGCGGACGCCGTCCTTCATCTTGGCGATGGTGTCGCGGTTGATCATCTTCTTGGTGTCGGGGGTCGCGGGGACGTGCAGGGTGATGTAATCGGCACCCGCGTAGATATCGTCAAAGGTGGCCGCACGGTTGACCGCGCGCGAGAGATTCCAGGCGCCCGCCACCGAAAGGAAGGGGTCGCAGCCAAGGACGCTCATGCCGAGGTGCGTGGCGGTGTTGGCGACCATGCCGCCAATGGCCCCAAGGCCGATAACGCCCAGCGTCTTACCCGCCAGCTCATGGCCCGCGTAGGCGCCCTTACCGGCCTCCACGGCCTTGGCAACGCCCTCGGTGCCCTTGAGGGACTTGGCCCACTCGATACCGCCGATCACGTTGCGCGAGGCAAGGATCAGGGCAAGGATCGCCAGCTCCTTCACGCCGTTGGCGTTGGCACCGGGCGTGTTGAACACCACAATGCCCGCCTCGGCACACTTCTCCACGGGGATGTTGTTGACACCGGCACCGCAACGGGCAATGGCCAGAAGCTCGGGCTCAAAGGCCATCTCGTGCAGGGCGGCCGAGCGCACCATAATGGCCTCGGCACCCACCTCGTCGGCACTGACGGTGTAGCGGGACTTATCAAACACATCGGTACCCACCGATGCGATCTTGTTCATCAGCTTGATCTTCATGGCTTACTGCGCGGACTTCGGGTTCTTCTCCGCAAACTCCTTCATGAATTTGATGAGGGCCTCCACGCCCTCCACGGGCATCGCGTTGTAGATCGAGGCGCGCATACCGCCCACCGAGCGGTGACCCTTGAGGTTCTTGAGCCCCGCGGCCGAGGCCTCCTTCGCAAACTTCTTGTCAAGCTCCTCCTCGCCCGTCACAAAGACCACGTTCATCATGGAGCGGCTCTTCTTGTCAACGGGGGCGATGAAGTAATCCTGGCTGTCGAGGTAATCGTAGAGAAGCGCGGCCTTGTACTCGTTGCGGCGCTTGATCTCCTCAAGACCGCCAATGCTCTCCAGCCACTCAAAGACGAGCTTGGCCATGTAGATGCACCAGCAGGGAGGCGTGTTGTACATCGAGTCGTTGTCGGCCATGAGCTTGTAGTCCATCATGGCAGGCACCGTCTCACCCGCATGACCGAGCAGGTCGTCACGTACGATGACGATGGTCACACCTGCGGGGGCGATGTTCTTCTGGGCGCCCGCATAAATGAGGCCGAACTTCTTGACGTCCACGGGCTCAGAGCAGATGCAGGAGGACATATCGGCCACCAGCGGTACGTTGCCCGTCTCGGGGATGTAGTAGAACTTCGTGCCGTAGATCGTGTTGTTGAAGCACATATGCACGTAGTCGGCATCGGGGCGGATATCGCTCGGCTTCACCTCGGGCACGGCGGTAAAGCCCGCACCGGCCGAGGAGGCGGCACACGCCATGTCACCGTACTTCTTGGCCTCCTGATAGGCCTTCTTCGAGAACTGGCCCGAAACGATGTAGTCGGCGCACTTGTGGTCGGAAAGCAGGTTCAGGGGCACCATGGCAAACTGGAGCGAGGCACCGCCCTGCAGGAAGAGGACCTTGTAGTTCTCGGGGATGTTCATCAGGCGGCGGAGAGCGGCCTCAGCCCCCTTGATGATGGGCTCGTAGTCGGGGGAGCGATGGCTCATCTCCATCACCGACATACCGGTACCCTGGTAGTTGAGGAGGTCGGCCTTGGCCTTTTCCAGCACCTCAAGGGGGAGCATGGAGGGACCGGCCGAGAAATTAAAAACTCTTTCCATGGCGTTTTGCGTCTTTGACGCGTCCTTTCCTAAGAATCTATAGTATTGCTATACATGGTATATTATATACCATATTCCAAATTTCGTCAATTGCTTTTTTTAATTCCGTAGTGAAAGATTTTGCCTTACCCGTGTGCCTCTTTTGTTCCTTTTTCACAAGGCCTCAGGTAATGAGCGCGTAAAGCTCCTCTCCCGTCATTCCCTCAATGTGATCGGAAACGGGGAGTGAGAGCACTGCCTCCCGCCGCTTTCCGCAGAGCGCGGCCTCCAGCTCCTCCACGGGGCGGCGGCCAAAGAAATCCCCCGAGAGGGTGATGCCCTCGATCACCTCGCCCGTAAGGGCCACCTCGGCCGTGACCACCCCAAAGGGGTAGGCGCGTTGCCGGAGGAGCGAATAGTCGGTGAGAAGGCGGCGGTCGGGAAGCAGCCACTCACGGCTGCGGTGCTTTTGGAGCAGCGGGGCGACCTCCGCCTCGCTCGGTGGCTCGCACCGCACGGCGTCAAGCTCCGAGGAGACAAAGGCCTCGATGCCGTCGGCCAGCGCCCCGGCGCTTTCGCAGCCCACAAGGCAGTCCCTCAGATTCCTGACCCGCCCTGCGTGAGAGCCGACCGCGCGGTGGGATAGCTTCTCCCGCCCCGCCCGCAGGACGGCGGACATTACCGCAAGGTCGGTGTCAAAGAGCAGGGTGCCGTGGTGGAGGACGCGTCCCCCCGCCACCGCCTGCGCGCTCCCCGAGATCTTCCGTCCCCCGCACTCAAGGTCGTTACGGCCCGAAAGGCGCGCCTCCACCCCCAGCGAGGCAAGCGCGCGCAGGATGGGGGCGGTAAAGCGGGCGTAATCGAGGGTAGACCCCTCCTCCCCGGCGATGAAGGTATAGTTGAGGTTGCCGCTGTCGTGGTACACGGCGCCGCCCCCCGTCAGGCGGCGGGCAAGAAGAATGCCGTGCTTCTCGGCATAGGCAAGGTCCACCTCGGCATAGGCGTTCTGGTTTTTGCCGATGACCACCGTCCTTTGGTTTTGCCACAGCATAAAGACGTCCTCCTCCGCCGTGCGGAAAAGGTGCTCCTCGATCGCCAGGTTGAGGTGGGGGTCGGTGGACGTAAGGCGAAGGTACTTCATAGGCCTCCTAACGAGAATTCGGGCATATTGCTATGCCCGAATCCTATGGTTGTTATACGCCCCTCTTCGCGCGCTCGATCTTCTCGAGGTCGGTGAAGTTGGTCTTGGCCACGTGGCCGGGCAGGGGCATGATCTTTTCATGGAGCGCATCAATGATCCAGTCGGCCTGCGGGAAGAAGCTCTTCTCCAGCTCAAAGGCAGGCGTGATCCAGTTGCGCGAGCCAACGACCACGGGCGGGCCGTCGAGGTAGTCGAAGCACATCTCGGTGATGTTGGACGCCATGTCGCGCATGACCGAGTTTCTCTCGCAGGCATCGCCCACGATCATTACCTTACCGGTCTTTTTGACCGAGGCGACCACCTTCTCGTAGTTGAAGGGCACGATCGAGCGCGAGTCAATGACCTCGGCCGAGATGCCGTACTTCTCCTCAAGGATCTTCGCGGCCTCCATGGCGCGGTAAAGCACGGCGCCAATGGTCACAATGGTCACGTCCTTACCCTCGCGCTTGACGTCGGGCTCACCGAAGGGGATCTCAAAGTGGCCGGTGGGAACGCCGTCCGCACGGAACTCCTCGCCAAAGCCGTACACTCTCTGCGACTCAAAGAAGACGACGGGGTCGGTGCCCTCAAGGGCGGAGGTCCTCAGGCCCTTCGCGTCGGTAGGCGTCGAGGGGACGACCACCGTCAGGCCGGGGATGTGCGAGCAGAGCG
>JAFQWT010000002.1 GCA_017407375.1 Clostridia bacterium | reverse complement strand
GTCGGGGTCCTGCCCCCGAGGTGTATCAAATCCGCTACTCGAAAGCTTAATATGGAGAGATGTCCGAGCGGTTTAAGGAGCTGGTCTTGAAAACCAGTGATCCCGTAAGGGACCGTGGGTTCGAATCCCACTCTCTCCGCCAACCAAAGAGCACCCAAGGGGTGCTCTTTGGTTTTTTATGGCGGGGGGAACAGAAAGCGGTGGGGTTTTGCCCACCGCCCGAGAGGGCAAAGCGCGCGGCGTATGCCAAAACCGACAAAAGAAAAGGGTGGCTCGTGGGGGCCACCCTCCGTTGTGTTATATGCGTTACTCCGCCGCCTTGAAGTTGTAGATCGGCGTGATCCTGCAAACGATCTCGGCTGTCGGCTTGATATTCTCAACGATCTCGTCCATGCTCTTATACGCCATGGGCGACTCGTCCAGGGTATCGGGAACGACGCAGGTCGAGTAAATGCCCCTCATCTCCTGCTCATACTCTGCCATGGTGAGGCGCTCAAAGGCGGCGGAACGGGACATCAGGCGCCCTGCACCGTGAGGCGCGGAGCAGTTCCAGTCCTCGTTGCCACGGCCGACACAGATGAGCGAGCCGTCACGCATGTTGATGGGGATGAGCAGCTTTTCGCCCGCCTTCGCGGAGACGGCACCCTTACGGAGTATCATCTCAGTCACGTCTATGTAGTTGTGAATGGTCACGAAGGTCTCGCCGGCGGACCAACCGAGGCGCTCCAGAAGGATCTCTGCCATCTTTGCGCGGCTTCTCGCCGCAAACCTCTGGCAAATATCCACGTCATGGAGGTAGTCTGCCATAAAGGAGCCGTAAAGGAAGCAAAGGTCACGAGGAAGCTTCGGCTGCTTTTCGTTGTACTCCTTCTCCAGTGCCTTGATCGTTGTCTGGATCTCGGCCCGTCTGCCCTGCTCCTTGTAGGTGCGGATGATCTCCTCGCGGCGCCGGAAATAATCCTCCTTGCCTGCGCTCAGGTCAACCGCGAGCTGCTGGTAATACTCCGCCACCTGCGTGCCGAGATTACGCGAGCCCGAGTGAATGACAAGGTACTTGCCGCCATTCTCGTCCACGTCGATCTCGATAAAGTGGTTGCCGCCGCCAAGCGTTCCGAGAGAACGCTCAAGGCGGGGAGCATGCTGGAGGTTGCGATAGCAGCGGAGCTCGGTGAGATCGAATCTCTCCTGTCTGCCCTCCCAAACGTTTCTTCCGCTGGGAATGAAATGGGCTGCCTCATCCACCTTCTCAAAATCGACATCGATGTTGCCGAGGTACACGGTGTGCATTCCGCAGCCGATGTCCACGCCGACCATGGAGGGAACGATCTTGTCGGTCACGGTCATCGTTGTGCCGATGGTGCATCCCTTGCCCGCGTGAACGTCAGGCATGATCCTGATCTTTGAGGAAGAAAACGCCTCGGTATCGCACACCTGCCGGATCTGCTCACGCGCCTTGTCCTCAAGGGTGGAGGCGAAGCACCTTGCGGTGTTAAAATTTCCTATGATCTCTATCATAATTCTATCCTTTCTAAAAGCATGGGGAGCGTGCATCACGCCCCCCTGAATATTATGCAACAATTTTCGCGTATCTCTCGCTCTCGACGACCTCAAGCATAAAGGCATAAGGATCCAGCGTGCCACCCGCTACCATCTCAAAAAGACGGGGAGTGCATCCCGAAACGAGAGCCACGCCCTGCGCATTTCTGGTGACGGGCTGCTGCCTTACGCGACTTGCCACGTTCCAGAAAACGATGTCGGGCAAACGGTAGCCGTGGGCTTCAAATTTTGCTTTTGCATTTTTGAAGTTCGTGCTACCGGCATGGCTTACACAGCGATCAAACTCCATATCGGAGATAATGATCAGCTTGGCGGGAAGCTCGCTTGCGGGGACCTTGTTCATTACGGCACTGCTCAGGATGAGATCGAATACCGCCTCAAGGTTGGTATTTGCCACCTCGTTGAAGGACGCCACGTAGCGGAGTCGGTCGGCAAAGGTCTTTCCCTTGATCTCGATGAGCTGGGGTCTTGCGGAAAACTCAATGAAATGATTCTTGTAAAGACCCGTGTTATGCTCTGCGAAATACAAGCCGAGCGAAAGGGCCACCGCCGCAGGCAGGGGCTTAGCCTCCCAGTACATCGAGCCGGAGGTGTCGATCACGGCGATCGCATTTTCCTCACTGCCGTAATCGGGCAAGGAAGCCCAGGTGGCATTCAGTACGCGCTTTTCCTCCTCGGAGAGCTTACGCATAAAGCTTTTGGAGCTTGCGGTATAGGCATTGTCGTTTATGTAGGGCTCCAGAAGCTCATAGGGGGCGAGCGTGTCTGCATGGAGCCGTACCTCGCCGGAGGATACTTGGCTGATAAAGCGGCCGTATCTTTCGGCATCGTTGCGCATAAATGCCTTGCGGTATTTATACATGGCCCGCGAGGGCTGCTTGGAATAATCAAAGGAATAATCCTTCTCCCGAAGGTGATTCTCAATGATGCGGATGTGTGCGCGCAGGGCAACGAGCGCCTTGCGATAGCAGGCATCGTTCATCCCAAAATGACGCGCGATCCTTTTGGCATGCGCAACGGTCTCCCTGTTCGAGGCATTGACCGAGGGGAGCCATTTGGCAAGCAAGGATACTTCGCCGCCATGGGCGAGAGCTTCGGTATCCGCGCGGAACTGCTTTTGCAGCGCATCAAGCATATCCTTTTCGCAGGGAGTCCCCATAAGGGAAAGAAGATCGTCAAATCTTCCGTACTCTGCGACGTATTCGATATTCTTGCGCACGGTCTCGGGCTCATTGTTGGCCAGCCAACGAAGGGCGACCCGGAATACGCGACGCTCACCGAGCCCGCCCCGGATATCCCTTGCGAAAAACAGGAGCTTCATGGCGATATCTCTGTTTTCCGTAAAGGCGCGAAGGAAACGTGCTTCGATCTCACTGTCGCTCTCGCGGCGCAAGGCACCGATGGTGGCGAACAGGTCAAGACAGTCGGATCCGGTTGTCATGTGGGTCACCGCACCGTTTTCGGTTACGGTCTTGTTGGCTTCCTGCTTCAGAAATTGTAACATGAAACTCACTCCTTTTCGTTAAAATTTTTTAATAATGGCAAGGCACCGTTTGATGCGAGGATCGAACTCGCGATATGAGGATCTTGGGTCCCCTGCTATAACCACTTAGCTAATCACGGTTGCTGTTGGTGCCTTCTGGTGCCTCCGGCAGGAATCGAACCTGCGACGCAGGGATTTTCAGTCCCTCGCTCTACCGACTGAGCTACCGAGGCATATAGGAACAAGGCAAGCCATCACATCGCCATGTGATTTCGTTTTATTATATGAGACGCTACTCGGAGGCTGAACTTGCTGTACTTGCCTTTACTGTGTGGAGGGCGGAGGCTGTGAACCTCCCCTCAAGAGATTTACTCTTGCATTCTCGCAGAAACTGCCCTCCGTATAACAAGGCGCTTTTTTCATCGATCGGCGCTCGATCGCTCCTCGCCGTTCGTCAGCTTATGGGTTTGCTATCTGCGCCTTTCACAAGATGCATTTTTACTCATACGGAGAATTTCACTCCGCGGCCTCCTGACCCGTGATCAGGCGTTCATTTTCTGAACCAATGAGAGCGATATGGCTGTCTGCATCTTTCTATGCTTATCGGCAAGTGAATCAACATCTGTATAAGTGGATGCCAAGTATTAACCGTTAAGCTCTGTGACAAGATACGATCACCTGATCGCTTTCGCAACCATCAGAGACGCTATGGCTCAAGTTGATCTGCTTACGACAGGGACCGAAGTCATAGACGTGTCAAACCTTTGGTAGGTCCGTTGTGGTTTTTATTGCTGTTCGTATCTTTTATATAGCAAAGCCCCTGGATCGGCGGCAGTTGCCGCCCGGGGGCTTATGCCCGTAAGCAAGGCGCGTTTTACTACGCTGCACAGTATTCAAAGCAGGGTCTGTGGGATACGTGCCCCTTTAGAGGACTATCTGTACAAATGCGCAGTGCGATATAGCTTAGACGGCTACTGCAAGGGCTGCTGTACGCGCCTTTATCATTGCAAGATGCCGTTTTTTCCTACGAAGACTTTCACTCCGTCCGTGGCTGCTTACGAAGAACAGCTGCCCCTAAGGGGCCAAGGATAGGTAACCGCTGCTGTCGGCATCTTCTTCAAGGCGCCTATACCTCCGGGCTATGAACCCGACGACCTAAGGAATCTGACTCCTGTGTCCAGTTTTTTTGCTGACTGCGCCTTTCGTGCCCTCATTCTACCACCATTTTCCTCGTTCTTCACGGAAAAAAAGCTGCGAACTCTTATTTGAGTCCGCAGTTTTTTTGTTTTTTCAGCTTTTCGATGACTAATTTTTTGAAGGATTCCGGGCCGAGGACCTCAACCATCGGTCCAAAGGAAAGGATACGGATCACCATCTCGGGTTCATCATCGTGAGCATAGTTGATCCTTACAAGGTATGTATTTTCGTCAAGCTTCTCGGCTTGCTTTTCAAAATGGGCAAAGTGAAGCATGAACCGCTCAAGCGCGTTGCGTTCGTCACGAACCTTAACGGTCAGCGTGTCCTGCCGTCTGTCCCACTCGAAGCGATCCAGCTCCTTTTGTCCGCTGTAATGAGTGCAGTTTCGCATTTTGGCAAGGTTGATGACAGAAACCGCGCGCCAGCCCGCCGTGATCAGTCTGAATTTGTCATCCTTTTCGGAATATTCCAGCCGCACGGGACGGCATCGGATGTACATGGTCTTACCGTTGCGGTTGACCATTTCAAACTTGATCTGCGAGTCGTTTCTTATCGCCTCCAAAACGATTCGGAATTGCCTTACGTATTCTTCATCCTCAAATGGGTCTCCGTCGCTGTACTTATCGTAAACGTGATAATCCTCGGGGGTGAAGAGCGGCTCCACCTTGGCAAGGTCGGGAAACTCCACGCCAAACAGTTTTACGCGCGGGTCAAGCGAAATGGCCTTCAGCCACCTCTTTTGAAGCGTGGTCAGCGGCATGGTCGGCTTATGCCCGAGGGGGGTGGTCATATCCCCGTGCACCAGCTGCCATTTTTCGTTCTTGAATGCCGGTATAATGGTAAGAAGACTTTCTCCAAAGGCCCGCTCGGCGACGATCTTCTGCAATTCCTTTTCGGAATGCTCTCCCTCAATGATGCGGGATAGGATGGCGGCAATGGTATTATAATAGGCAGAATAAAGCTCGCTGAATATCATTTTTCCCCCTCCTTGTCAATGCCGTAGAGCCGATACATTTCCGCAAGGTCCTCCTTGAATTTGTTTTCTTGCGTTCTGTTGGAAAAATTCATCTGAACGATACGGCAAATAAAGGTTCTGATCCAAGGGATCATCTCGCTCGGATCATAAACCTCCGCCAAGAAGCGGTAGGTGTGCTCGTCAAGCTTTTCAACGGTGCCCACACGCTTCTCACGGTATAGGCGCCGGATGATGTATTCCTCGTTATCCTCGACCCTGACCGTAAACTCTACGTGCTCAAGGCGCTCCTCCCCCCCGGGGCTCCGTTTACAGCCGACGCCCCACATCTTCGCTTGCATACGGTCAAGCTCTGCACGGAGCTCATCAAACCGAGGGGTGGGCTCTTCCGGCTTGACGTTTGACAGGTAATCGACTCGGTAGGACTGGAAATGGTTGTATTCGGGAAGGTACGCCAGCAGATGCTGCCTGCCGCTTTGCACACTGATAAACACGCGCAGGGGGATGATCCTGTTCCTCCTCGGGAGGTCCTTGCGGCGGCTTATATTCGACACCGTCACAGCACGCTTTTCTCTCATGGCGGTGAAAAGGGAGGCAAGGACGCCGCTGTCGATGGCGCCGGTCATGTAATGATGCTTGAAGGTGAAGGCATCGGTGTCCGCCTCCTCCTTGTCAAGGATATACGATCCAATGACGCCGCAAGGCGCGACCTCGGAAAAATAATGCAATACGTCATTGAGCCCCGAAATGTCGGTGCCCTCGGTCCGGCGGTAGTACATCCTTCGTCCTTCTTTTTCCGCCGTTACCATACCGGCTTCGCAGTATTCCTTGAGCTTCTTGCGGACGGTCGACTCGTCAAACACCATGGGCTCTTTAAACCCGGACAGATATTTCTCATCGATCTCCTTAAGCAGCTCGGATACGGTACGCTTGATAGACGGATCGTAAAGAATATCAAAGAGGATGAAATGCAGAGTCACGTCGCCATCGGTAAAGCTTTTGGCCTTCCAAGCATGATAAAAGGGATTATGCCGGATCGTACGGCTGTCGATGGAAATAAAAACGTTTTTGCCTTCGGGAGTGCGAACAAAGCTCATATGGTCGCCAAGCCAGCTTTCCAGGCGCCGCCGCTCGTCATCATAGGAGCGCGCGCTTTTGCTCTGATAATCGTCACGGCTCTTGAAGCCATACACGTAGAAATCACGCATATACGCCCGGATCTTCTCAAAGTTTTTGATCAGCTCGCTGTATGAGGACATAGCTCACACTCCTTTCATCGCAGTTTATTCTTTGTCTAAAAATAGGGTTTTTCGTTTCATTTTCTCGTAATCATTAAAATCGTGACATGCGATCCCCACCATGATATCCGGCTCGCCGGCGTGGATCCGCAAAATGGCATCGTAGGTGTCCATATGGCAATTATATCATGTTCTCATACGTATTGCAATGGATGTTTCTTGTTCGCTGCGCATCCTCCGATGCGGGAACAGAAAGCGGTGGGGTTTTGCCCACCGCTTTTTATAGGATCGGGGTTATGGCTCAGGGCCGTCTTTTCCTTCGGATAAGGAGGAGGGCCACCCCACCGCCCGAGAGGGCGGCGGCAACGCCCGCGACGATGCCCGCGATAGCACCGCCGAGAGGGCAAAGCGCTCACCGCATTCGTCACAGAGTCCGTCGGCGTTTTGGCTGCCGTGCGCGGCGGGGGTCCTTGACGTGCCGCAGACGTTGCAGTCCCCGTCACAGGCGTTATCGTACGTGTGCCCGAGCGCGGGGATCGCGCTTTGCGACACAAGGACCGCTTGGCATACCTCGCATTTTTCTCCGTCCGTAAGGCCCTGCTCGGTGCAGGTGGGGGTCTTACCGGGGAGGACCTGCGCGGTGTGGCCGAGCGGCTCTATGGCCTCGGTCACGGTGTGCGTTGCGTCGTGCGTGCAGGTGTAGAGCCGCTCCCCGGCCGTCTCACAGGTGGGGGCTACCGTCACCGCCGCGGTGTACGCATGGTCTCGGACGGTCAGCGTGCTCCCCACGCACTGCACGGTATAATTGTCCCCCGCCTCGGCACCGGTAACGAGGATATCGTATTCACCGACGCCCTCGACCGCCTCCGCAAGGCGCAGCGTGGGGGCGACCGTGAGCGCCTCTCCCGCCAGCAGGCCGTTGACCGTGTAGGTCAGCGTGTACGCCGTGCCGACACAGACGGTCCGGCTCTCGGCGGTAACGGTCACGCTCCTGCGGCTGACCTCCACCGGAAGGGTCCTTTCCAGCGTCACGTCGCTGTAATCGTAATTCTCCGTGTCGCCGGGGGTGTAAACGACGGTGTAGCCGCTGTTCGTCACGCTTGGCAGGGTGCTGCCGTTCTTCCAGGCGAACGTGCCGTTTTCGTCCGTGCTTTCCAGGGTGGCCTCAAGGAGCGCTTGCCCGTAGCCGATGGGGGTGGCGGTGGGCCAAAGGACAGGGGGCGCCTCTGCCTTGCGGACGGTGAGCTCGGCCGTGGCGACGGTGGCCTTGTGGTTTGTGCCCTCTGCCACCGTCACGCGGACAACGTACTCGCCCGCCTTATGGGGGGCGGTGGCCGTGTAGGCATCGTCCGCGGCGCCCTTTTCCTTATATTCCACGGTGACCGCCCCGTCACCCAGGTGGCGGAAGGTCGGCGCTGGGACGGCGGCCCCGTCGTAGGTCTTGGAGGGGGCGCTGAGCTCGGTGATATCACCGGCCGCCCTTTCGATGGTGTAGGAGGCCGTGAGGTACCCCGTGTAGGCGCTCCCCTCCTTCGGGAACGCAAAAACGGTGACGGTGCCCGCCGTGGTAAGATCGGCGGTGGTCACGCCGGCGCGGGCATAGACCACGGAGTAGTCGGTGTTGAGCACCAGCATCCTGCCGGCGACCGTGACCGTGACAGTGGGGCATTGCGCCTCACCGCTGTAAACAAAGCTCCCTTCGGACATTGTCAGCGTGCCAAAGGCGGTAAGGTCGGCCCCCTTTTTCACGGCGACCTCCCCGAGGGAGTAGTACCCACCGTCGGCCACCAACGCCTCAACGTTGAGGGGCACGCCGTCCCGATACGCATAGTAGTCATTGGGGATCAGCTCGCCGGGCGATGCGACGACGGCGGTACCGACCGAGAGGGAGGCAAAGCTCCCGCCCCGAAGATCGAGGCTTCCTTTCTCGATGACGACCTCACCGAGAAAGTGCCCGCCCGTGATCACGATCACCGCCTGACTGAATTTGCTTTGAACGTCGCCGTCCACGGTGCCACCGCTCACGGTGAGCGTGCCGTGGCGGTGGTAGATGTCGATCTCTTCCCCCACGGCGGTGAGCTGCCCGCCCTCAACGGTGAGCGTGCCCATGTTGCTGAGAATGCCGACGCTGCCCGCCCCCGCCATCCGAAGACTCACGCTGCCGCCGCTGACGGTCACCGTGCCGACATTCTCGAGGGCGCAGCTGTTTGCGGACTCCGACTCTACCGAAAGCTCCCCGCTCTCCACGGTCAGATGGCTTCTTGCGCCGCTGTTGAAAAGCGGGACGGTGCTCCCACGCGCGGTGACGCGGCTGCTCCTGAGGGTGATCGTGCCGCGGTTGTAAAAGACGGTGTTACTGTCCGGATATTCCGCCGTGGCGACGCTTGCGGAAAGCACGGTGTCCTCCACGGTCAGGGTGCCTTCATTGTAAATACCGCCGGTGGTCGCCTCCACGGTCAGGGTGGCACCGCTGACGGTCAGGGTGCCGCGGTTGTCAATGCCGTTGTGGTCGCCCTTCAGCTCGGCTCCGGCGGCGGTGGTCTTCAGCACCGCGGTCCTGTCGGCGTTGACCGTCAGCACGGCGGCGTCCGCCGTGTGGAGCTTCACGCCGTCCAGCGTCAGGGTGACGTTGGCATCCACAAGGATGCTGTGGGAGGAGGCGCTCACGTCGGGATGCAGGGATACGCAGTAGTCCCCCTCTCCGATCAAGGTAAGCACCCCGTTTTCGCCGTAGGTGTAATCGGTGCCAAGGACCGCCGCGCTGCCGTCGGCCCTCTTGACGGTGAGGGGCTTGACAACGGTCACGGTCACGACCGTATGGTTGCCGAGCGCATCCGTGATCACCTGTCCCTCCCCGTCCTTGAAGACGAGGACCGACCCCGCGACCGCTTCCAGCGTGCTGTAATTTCTGATGCCTCTGCCGTAGGTGGCCGTTCCCTCCGCGAACACGGTGCCACCGCCAAGGGTGATGGTGCCGTCGTTGTAGATGCCGCCATCCTCGGCCTCGGCCATCACCGTGCCGCCGCCAACGGTAAAGAGACCCTCGTTGTAAATGGCGTATCTTTTATTGTACCTGACGTCCACGGTACCGCCGCTGACGGTAATGGTTCCGACGTTGTGGATGCCGTATCTTCTATGGATCCTTGTGCTCAGCGTCCCTCCGCTGACGGTAAGTGTGGCGGTGGCATCGGCGTTATGAAGGCCGACACCGTCCGTCGCCGTCGAAAGGAGGGCCAGCGTCCCTCCGCTGACGGCCACCGTGCCGCCCTCACTGTAAATGCTCGCCGTGTCTCCCATGACCGAGAGCGTGCCGTCCGTAAAGCGCAGCGTGCCGGTCACGAGGATGCCGTAGCCGCTGCCCGCTTCCAATACGGCACGGCTGGTGCTTGAGTTTCGGAGCGTCAGGTCCCCCGTCACGGCCATAGCCGCGACCGACGACTGCAGCTTTTTCCCGTTCAGATCCAGAATTTTCCCCGTGCCGCTGACCGTGACGGTCGAGGTAAGGCCCGTGAGGTCTGCAAGGAGGGTCAGCGTTTCGCCGTTTTCCCACGCCGCCAGCGCGGCCGCCCACTCCACGTAAAGCTCGGCCCCCACACGGGCCACGGCCTGTGCGCCGCAGCTCTTGCAGGTGTAGACCCCGTCGGCCTCCTCAAAGTACTCGGCCGCCACGGCATCGGCGGGATGCGCCCCCGCGTGCCCCGTCTCCGCGCTTGCGGTGAGTGCGGTGGCAAAGGGAAGCGCCAGCAGCAGTATCAGCGCCAGCCAAAGCCCGGCGGTCGTTATTTTCATTTTTGTCTTTGTCATGGTGGCTCCTCCTTGTAGGACCTGTGGTTTTTCGGTCAAGCGCGATGCTCGGTCGTCCGCAGCACCTCGTCCAGTGCGTGTCGGTTGCCCTCGGTCACGTAGCGCCTGAAATCGGCATAGACCCGCCGCCCCGCGGCGCGGTAATCGGTGCTGAGCACCTCGGCGATCTTTTCCCGCCGCGTGTCCTCGGGAACACCAAAAAGAAGCAGGATCGCCTCCAGCGCCCCCTCTATTCTATGCGGAAGCGAGGCGGAATGCTCGGTGTGCATCAGGGTGGCGTACTCAATGCCCGATACGATGGCCTCAAGCTCGGTGATCTCCTCCCCGTCCCCGTCGGCCTTGCCGTCACAAAACACCTCGCGGAGCTTCTCGGCACCGCTCCTCCTTATGAGGTCAAGCGTCAGGGGGTGGGAATACGCCGCCGCCAAAAGCTCGTACATGGTGGGGATCTCCTCGCTGATGGCGGCCAGGGCCGTCAGCTCCAGGCAGTACGAAAGAAGCGCGCATTTCCCCGCCGCCCTTTCCCTTGCCAGCTCCTGCCTCTGAAAGGCGAGCATCCTCTCCACAAGGACGGCGAGGATATGCTCCTTGGTCGGGAAGTAAAAGGTCAGGTTGCCGGGGCTGATGCCCGCCTTTTTAGAGATCTCGGCGGCGGTGGTCCCCAAAAAGCCGTTCTCAAGGAACAGCTCGGACGCGATCTTGACGATCGTCGCCTTTGTCGGTGTTGGTTTGCGGTTTCTTCCCAAGGGTCGGCCCTCCTTGTACCTTGGCGCCCGCTGTCGGCGCTGCTGTTAATTAGTACCTATACTATTTTAACATATTTCTCGGAAAAGCGCAAGGGGTTTTTGAAAAGGAGAGACGTTTTCCCGCCGCTTCATTGACATTGCTCCCGTGCTGTGATAGAATGGGGGGCATAGGAGGGAATCATGGTCGAATTATTCAATTTCTTTTATTTTTTCTTTATCCTTCTGATGTCCGGCGCGATCGTCGGCCTCTATTTTCTGTTGCGAAGCAAGAGTGAGCGGACACAGCGGTTGGTGCTTTTTTCTCTGCTTGTCCTTAATCTCGCTCTCCATTTTTCCAAGCCCCTTTTTCCGCCGTACAGTGAGGACCCCGCCTTAGCGATGAGTGAGGTGTGGTTCACAAACGTTTGCGGGACCAGCGTTCTGTTTTTTCCTTTTATCTTCCTTTCGGAAAGCCGCACCGCCAAGGATTACATGGTGTACCTTGGCATCGTCAGCGGTTTTTTGGCACTCCTTTACCCCACCGAGGCCATAGGGAAGAGCGTGCTTACGCCGGACCTCTGGCGGTTTTATCTTTGCCATGGGATCCTTTTGGCCGTTCCCCTTTTGACCGTCCTTTGGGGGCTCCACCGCCCCGACGTGCGGCGCATATGGAAGATCCCCTTTTGCGCTGCGGCCATGCTCTTATTCATCATTGCCAACCAGGTGCTGCAAAGTGAGCTGGGGATCATCCCTCTGCGGGGTGACGATCTTCTAAACGTCAGCTACCGCAACCCCTCGCTCATCTGGGGACCGACCGACGACGTGGCTGTTCTCTTTTCCTGGCTCACGCCCTCCTTTATGAAAACGGTGCCCGCCGGCCCCTATGCGGGGCAGGAGAAGTATTGGCCCTTCTTCTGGATGCTGCCCGGGGTGCTCGTTTACTTTCTTCTCCTTCCGCTTTTGCTATGCCTCATCCTTGATTTTGGCAGGACCAAGGCAACACTTGGACGTTGGCTTTTGCGGTTCTGCCCTCGGAAGAAAGAAAAGTAAAAGAAAAACGTCGGGAGCCCGATGTTCTCCACATTTAGTAAGGTTTTATTTACATTCATCACACTTCCTCCCGCAGAGCGGGGGGCGATGGCAGGAGCCACGGGAGGCAGCTATGAAGATCCGCGGAGCTATTTTCGATATGGACGGGACACTTCTCGACTCGCTCACCTTTTGGGAGCATTTCTGGGAAAGGACGGGGGAGCGCTACCTCGGCCGTGAGGGCTTCCGCCCGCCTGAGGACTTAGACCGCCGCGTGCGGACCATGCTGTACGCGGACGCCATGCGCGCCGTCCACAGGGAGTGCGGCATCTCCTCCCCGTGTGAGGAGTTCCTTGCCTACGCCAAGGAGGCACTCTCCGACTTTTATCGGACGGTGGCCCGCCCCAAGGCGGGGGCCGTGGCGCTCCTTTCCACCCTTTGTGAGCGCGGCATCCCCCTCTGCCTTGCCTCGGCCTCAGCGCCCGAGGAGGTCGGCTTTGTCCTTTGCCACCACGGCCTTGCCCCCTATTTCTCGGAGGTCCTCTCCTGCACCGAGGTCGGCGTGGGGAAGGACCGCCCCGATATCTATCTTCTGGCGGCCGAGCGCCTTCGGCTGTCCCCCTCGGACGTGGCGGTGGTGGAGGACTCCTACGTGGCCCTTGAGACCGCCCGCCGCGCGGGCTTTCGCACGGTGGGGGTCTACGACCGCAACAATTACGGCTGGGACCGCCTTCGCGCCGCCGCCGACCGCTACCTGCCCGAGGGGGAGCCGCTTGACACCCTCCTTGCGTTTTTTGCCGAATAAAAGGGGGCGTCCCCCTTGCGGAGGGGGGACGCCTATGCTATAATAAGGAAAAACAAAGAAAAACGGTAGACGATATGGGTTACTTATTTCTCACTCTCTCGCTCATTGCCTGCACCACCAAGGGGTACTGCGGCAAAAAAATGGGCAACGTCACACGGGACGTCAAGGACGCCATGGCGGTCAACTTTGTCCGCATGCTGCTTTGCATCGTCATTGGCATCGTGCTGATCCTTGCGGCGGGGGACGGGCGCTACCTTGCCCCCTCGTGGCCTGCCCTCGGCACGATGGCGCTCTCGGGTATCTTCACCTCGTCGCTCGTTGTGTTCTGGCTCCTCAGCGTCAAGCGCACCACCTATATGACGGTCGAGGTCTTTCTGATGATGGGCGTGCTCGTGCCCGTCCTCACCTCCACCCTCTTTCTCGGTGAGAGCTTCTCCTATAAGGACGGCATCGGTATCGCGCTCCTCATTGCCGCCACGCTCATCATGTGCTACGGGGGCCGCACCACCAAGAAGAAGCTGACCGCCACCGCCCTTTTGCTCCTTGTCATCACGGGCCTCTCGAACGGCACCGCCGACCTTTCCCAGCGGCTCTTCTCGCGGGTGGCGGACGGCACGC
>JAFQWT010000036.1 GCA_017407375.1 Clostridia bacterium | reverse complement strand
CCCCACAAGCCCCCAAAGCCCCTCCTTTTCTATAAAGGAGAGCACCCTTGCCGCGCACTCGGCGTCGACGCTTCTCGCCACGGTCTCGTCAAGGTAGCCGACCTTCTCGGTCTTTTGAAGGATGGTCTCACGGCGGATGCCAAGGAGCTCCGATAGTCCGTCAGCGATCCTCTCGGCCAGGGGAAGGCCCGAGCGCTTGGCACTCCTTTGGATGTTCTTTGGGCTGATGTAGATGCGGTAGACGGTTTTCGTTGTGGCCAGCACGTTGCCGTTCCGGTCATAGATGCTCCCGCGCTCGGCCCGCAGGGCGGAGGCCACGGTGATCTCGTCCATCACGCGTGCCTGGTAGTCCTCGTACCCAAAGACCTGCAGGCAAAAAATACGCGCCGCAAGAAAAAGAAAGAGGAGCGCAAAGCATAAAAGCAGGGCCGCTCCCCGCCTGGCGGCCATCAGGGCGCCCTTGCGGCTTTGAGACACGGAATTTGGTTCCATACGACCTCCTCGGAAAACAAAAAAGCGACAGACATTCGTCTATCGCTATTTTTATTCGTTAGAGAGAGAAAATATGAAAGCCCTCTTACAGCGTAAGCTCGCTGTCCAGCTGGCTGACGTAAAGCGCCTCGCCCCCGCCCTCGGCCGCGAGGAGCCCCTCCGAGAAGGAGGAATGGCGGATCCCCGAGATGAGGAGAAAGGAAAGCACAAAGGTCATAAGAAGGAGCGCCAGCACCGCTGTGGGGCTGAGGCGGCGGGGAAGGGCCACGGCGGTTGCCGTGCCATAAGAGGGAAGGGCGGCGGCTTCCTCACGCGGCAGAAAATTGGCGCGCGTAATGCAGCTCTCGGCGGTAAGCTCATTGAGCTCGGTGCG
This sequence comes from Clostridia bacterium, assembly GCA_017407375.1. Lineage (GTDB taxonomy): Bacteria > Bacillota > Clostridia > Oscillospirales > CAG-272 > UBA1740. The sequence continues at coordinate 3,937 of JAFQWT010000036.1, read as the reverse complement.
CTCACGGCCGGCATTGGCGGCCGCCTCACGGGCGCGCGTGCGCATCATTTCCCCCACGGTCTTGCCACCGTAGGAAAAACGGTGATACAGCTTTTCGTATAAGGGGTTCTCAGAAAAAAGCATGGTGGGGTCGTTCATGGTGCGTCTCCTTTACAGTTTTTCGGCGACACGGAGCTTGGCGCTGCGGGATCTTGGATTTTCCGTCAGCTCCTCCTCCGAGGGTAGGATCGGTTTTTTGGTGAGGATCTCAATCCTCGGGCGTTTGCCGCAGACACAAACGGGGAAATCTCGCGGGCAGGTACAGCCCGAGGCCGCCGCGGCAAAGGCGGTCTTGACGGCTCTGTCCTCAAGGGAATGGAAGGAAATGATCGAAAGACGTCCGCCGGGGACAAGGGCATCGATCACCGCCTCGATAGCGGGGGAGATGGCATCCAGCTCACGGTTGGTCTCAATGCGGATCGCCTGGAAGGTCCTTTTTGCGGGGTGCGGGCCGTCGGCACGGGCCGCGGCGGGAATGGCACCCTTGATGATATCGGCAAGCTCCACCGTGGTCTCAATGGGGGCAATGCTGCGGGCGGCGACGATGCGCGAGGCGATCTTGGCGGCAAAGCGCTCCTCGCCGTAATCGCGGATGATGCGGCAAAGCTCACTCTCGGTATAGGTATTGACGATCTCTCTGGCGGTCAGGGCGGCATCGGTATCCATGCGCATATCAAGGGGCGCATCGTGCTGATAGGCAAAGCCGCGCTCGGGGGTGTCGAATTGGTGGCTGGAGCAGCCAAGGTCGGCAATGGCACCGCCAAAGCGCTCCACCTTAAGATCGCTAAGAACGCGACCGACGTTTTCAAAATTATCGTGGACAAAGGTGATCCTGTCACCAAACTCGCTAAGGCGCACCTTGGCGGCGGCCAGGGCCTCGCTGTCACGGTCAAAGCAGATGAGGCGGCCGTTTTTTCCGAGGCGCCGTGCGATCTCGTAGGAATGGCCCGCGCCGCCCGTTGTCAGGTCGGCGTAGGTATAGCCGTCACGGATGTTGAGGGCATCGGTGGCCTCGCGGAGGAGGACCGATACGTGATGAAAGCCCGTCTCCATATCAGAGCCCGATCTCCAGCATCTTCTGACGCATGGCCTCAAGGTTGGCGGCCTGCTCGGTCTCCTCGGCGTGCCAGGCATCGGCGGCGTAGATCAGGACGTGATCCCCAACGCCGACAATGGCGACCTCCTTGTCGATCCCTGCGTATTCGGCAAGGTCGGGCGGCAGCAGCACGCGCCCCTGGGAGTCCGGGGTGGCGGTCACGGAATGCGAGAAGAGAAAGAGCTTGATGTCACCCACCATGGAGTCGGGGAGCTCCTTCAGCTTGTTTTCAAGCTTTTCCCACTCGGAAACGGGATAAACGGCCAATGCCTTTTTGGAAAGCTTACGGGTGATAAAGAAGGTCTCACCGAGATCGTTGCGCAGCTTGGCAGGGACAAAGACGCGGTTTTTGGGGTCAAGCGTGTGCATAAAGGTGCCGTAAAAGCCGTGCATACCGTGAAAACCTCCTTTTTGATGTGGCGAGACGTGCAATTGTACTCCACTTAGCACCACACTTCTCCACCTATGATCCATTTTACTCCATTTTGCCACCAATGTCAATAGAAAAAATAAAAAAATTTGAAAAAACGGCCTTTGCCCCTCGGGGAAGAAAAAAATGGAGAATTTCCTAAAAGGACTTTTACTTTTTGGAAAAGTATGTTATACTTAAGGTAACGAAACGATAAGGAGCGCGCCATGTCACTTCGCAAGCTGTTTGGCCTTCGGGAAAATACCAAGAGCCGTGCGTACCGTGCCCGCCGCGCGGCGGAGCTTCACGGTCTTGTGATCCGCTACGTTACCGAGCGCCACGGTGAGAATGACGACGTGATCGGCCGTGGGGGAAACCTTTCCCTGAAGGGGGACCAGCTGTTGGTCTTTTCCTCGGGAGAGATCCTGCTCCGTGCTGACGTCCGTGACCTGGAGATCAGCCACCTGATGTCGGGGGACGGCGTGATCCTGACAGCACCGAATCTTGAGGAGGGAGGCCGTGTGCGCACCATGACGGCGCATTACGTGTATCACAGAAAATGAAAAAGACCTTCCTTCGCCGTCTTTCGGGGCTTTCCCGCCTGCTTCTTCTGCGCCAACGACCCCACACGACCGCGGTGATCCTTGCGGGGGGGAGCGGGCTCCGCATGGGGGACACGGGCGGTACGGCCAAGCAGTGGCTGACCCTTGGCGGTAAGACCGTCCTTGAACGCGCGATCGATGCCTTTGAGCGTTGCCCGCATATTGATGAGATCGTTGTCGTTGTGCGGCGCGGTGAGGGGCAAAAGACCGCCGAGCTTTTGACGGCGGCGGGCGTGCGCAAGGTGCGCACCATCGTCTCCGGCGGAAAAACGCGCCAGGCCTCGGCCTATAACGGCGCCCGCCGTGTCTCCTCCCAAACGCGCTATATTGCGATCCATGATGCCGCCCGCTGCCTTGTGTCCCCCAAGGACATCTCGGCGACCGTTCTGGCCGCCTATGCCGAGCGTGCCGCCTCCCTCGGTGTTCCCGTGACCGATACGGTCAAGCGCGTCAATAAGGATCGCTACGTTCTTGAAACACGGGATCGGAGCGAGCTGTGGCTGGCGGCTACCCCGCAGGTCTTTGCGTATCCGATGTATCTTGCCGCCGCCACCGAGGCCAAAAAGCTCTCGCGTGCCGTTACCGATGACAATATGCTCATCGAGGCCCTCGGCCAAAGGATCCGTATGGTGGAGGCCCACAGTCCCGTTTTCAAGATCACAAAGGAGGGGGACCTTGACATTGCCGCAGCGATGCTGGCCGTTTCGACCCCCCGAAAGGAGGCGCCGTGATGACCCCTTACCGCATTGGCCACGGCTATGACGTCCATCGCCTGGTTCCCGGCCGCCGCCTTGTCCTTGGCGGGGTAGAGATCCCGCATGAGCGCGGCCTTCTCGGTCACTCGGATGCCGACGTGCTTCTTCACGCCATTATGGATGCCGTCCTCGGCGCCCTGGCCGCCGGTGACATCGGCAAGCTTTTTCCCGATAAGGACCCCGCGTACAGCGGCATTGACAGCCGTGAGCTTGTTCGCCGCGTGGCGGCCCTGATGCACGGGCACGGCTATGCTGTTGGCAATATAGATGCCACCGTATTGGCCGAGAGCCCGAAGCTTTCTCCTCATATCGAAAGGATGCGCCTTACCGTTGCCCGGCTTTTCGGCTGCCCGCCGGAGGACGTGAGCATCAAGGCCACCACCGAGGAGGGGCTGGGCTTTACGGGACGTGCCGAGGGCATTGCCGCCCATGCCGTTGTTCTTCTTACAAAACAGTAAGGGGGCGGAAGCCCGCCCCCAAAAAACGCAGGTCGGCGCGCCATTTTCTCAACGTCCCATGCCTTTTTCTTCGGGACGCGCCGTGCCTGCGGAGTTTTTCACCCACAGTATCATCTTATGGAGAATACGGCCTTCTGTGTTCGCAAAAATTTTAAAGTGAGGTATCTACCGTGACTTACATTGCACCCTCCGTTCTTTCCTGTGACTTTGCCAATATGGGCGAGGCCTGCCGTGCCATCGATGCCGCCGGGGCCGATGCTGTCCACCTTGACGTTATGGACGGTCACTTCGTCCCCAACCTCAGCTTTGGCTATTCGGTCATTGCTGCCCTCCGTCCTTACACCAAGCTCCCCTTTGACGTCCATCTGATGATCGACCGCCCCGAGCGCTACATCGATAAATTCATTGCCGCGGGTGCCGACTGGGTGACGATCCATTACGAGGCCACCGACAACGTGGAGGGGGCCCTCTCCATGATCCGCTCGGCAGGGAAAAAGGCGGGGCTTTCCATTAAGCCCGCCACAAAGCCCGAGGAGATCTTCCACCTCCTCCCGCTTTGCGACTTTATCCTCGTCATG
>JAFQWT010000035.1 GCA_017407375.1 Clostridia bacterium | reverse complement strand
GCCGTACTTCATCATCGCAAGGCGCGTAAGGCCAAGGCCAAAGGCAAAGCCCGTATACTCCTCGGGATCAATGCCGCCCTCACGCAAAACGTTCGGGTGGATCATGCCGCAGGGGCAAAGCTCCAGCCAGCCGCTGTTCTTGCACGAGGGGCAGCCCTTGCCGCCGCAGATGAGGCAGCTGATGTCCAGCTCAAAGCCCGGCTCGGTAAACGGGAAGAAGCCGGGGCGCAGGCGCACGTTGATGGGGCGCGCAAACACCTCCGAGAGCATGGTCTTCATGAAGTAGATGAGGTTCGAGATCGAGATGTCCTTGTCGATCATCATCCCCTCCATCTGGAAGAAGGTGTTTTCGTGGCAGGCATCGGTCGCCTCGTTACGGAAGCAGCGGCCGGGGAAGATGGCGCGCAGGGGGGCGCCGTACTTCTTCATAATGGCGTTTTGCGCCGCCGAGGTCTGGGTCTTTAAGAGCTGACCGTTGTCAAGGTAGAAGGTGTCCTGCATATCGCGGGCGGGGTGGTGCTTTGGAATATTGAGCGACTCAAAGCACTGGTAATCGTTGACGATCTCCTGGTAGTCCTCCACGGTAAAGCCCATGCCCGCAAAGATGGTCTCGAGCGAGCGGCGCACGAGGGTGATGGGGTGGTAGGAGCCGACCGCCGCGGCCGAGGGGAGCGTGGGGTTATAGCGCTTGGCGTTTTTGAGGGTCTCCTCCAGCGCGCGGGCCGCCATGGCCTCACCCGCGGCGGCAATGGCCTCCTCCGCCTCGTTCTTAAATCGGTTGATGAGCCCTCCCGCCGTCTTTTTCTCCTCGACGCTAAGGTCACGCAGACCCTTGAGAAGCTCGGTCACGTAGCCGCGCTTGCCGAGGAAGGCAACGCGCACCTCGTCAAGGGCGGCGGCATCACCGCACGCCGAAAGACGGGCCGAAAGCTCCTCACGGAGAGCCGAAATTCTGCTTTCCATATCCTTTTTCCTTTCCGCGGACGCCGGGGGGCGCCCGAAAATCTATATAAACAATATACCAAGTATAGCAGATACGCGGGCGAAATGCAAGGGGGAACGCCTCTTTTTTCACTTTTTCCGTCAAAAAGGAGGACGGACGGCAAGAAACCGCCGTTACCGAAACAATAAAAAAGAAAGCGCGTTTTTCACTTTCTTCGCGCTTTCTTTTGCTTTTGCGACACAAGGGAGGGAGAGGCGTCCCGTCCTCGCCGCCGCCGCGAGCCGACGGAGGAAGGGGGTAAAGGCCGCTTGTAAGGTTTTGTTTACGAAATAAAGGCGACGTCGCGCCCTGCGACGATATATTGGCCAAGAAACGTGATGCCGATGGCCGAAAGCGCGCCGCGGACGGCCTCGGTGGCGGAGCGGTCCTCCGCTGACGGAGCCGCCACGCCCTCAGGGTGGTTGTGGGCCATGACGGAAAGACTTGCCCCCGAAAAGAGGGCCCGCTCCGCAATGCGGCGGCAGGAGAGGGCTGCCTCACTCACACTGCCGACACCGACCGAGCTTGTTGCCAGGTGGCGCCCCTCACGGTCAAAGAGCAACAGCACGACCTCCTCGACCGCCCGCCCGTGATACCAGTCGGCAAGGTGGGCGCCCAGCGCCTCCCTCTCCTGCGCGGCGGGCACGGGCCGCTCGCTCATACGGTAGGCGTGGAGCGCGTAGGGCAGTAAAAGGAGCGCGGTCTCACGCTCGTCAAGCCCCTCGTAACGGTGGCGGGCGGCCGAGGCGGAGAGAAGGCGCTTAAGGCCACCGTAGCGACCAAGGAGCTCCTCGGTCTTCAGCGCCAGCCCCGCCGCCCCCGAAAGCGAGGCAAGGAGCGAGCGCTCCGCCTCCGTGGGGGTGGGCAGGGCTAAAGGCCCTGCGGTGGGTGAGCGCTTGCCGCTGTGACGGCGCAGGAGCGTGGTATAGGTATCGCCGCTGACGATGTAGCTCTCGAGAAGCCGCACGCCCGAGGCGGTCATGGCGCCCTTCCACGTGCGGGAAAGGTCAAGGTCGGCGGTGGTGGGCAGGGCCAGCCCGTCACGGTGGACGTGAGCCACGGCGCACATCGGAGCCGAGAGCAGGAGCCCCTCCCCGACCAGCGCCGCCACCGAGGTGTGCGGGGAGTGGGGGTCGACCCCTGCCAGCACGCGATGCGAAAGGAGGCCGAAGTCGTTGCCGAGATAGGCCACGGCCAGCCCCTCCTCCAGTGGCGAGAGCAGGTCACAGAAAAAGCTGCCGAGCGCCTCGGCATCCGAAAAGCGCGGGCGTGGCAGGCAGGCGTCAAACGCCGAGGCCGCGGCCACCGTGCGAAGCAGCCGCGCCGTCCTCTCGCCAACACCCGCCACCGCGCAAAGCTCCTCCTCCCCTGCCGAAAGGACGGCGTCCACCGTGCCGAAGCGGTCGAGCAGGGCATGCGCGAGGGGGTTGGTATCGCGCCTCGGAATGGCATAAAAGAGCAAAAGCTCAAGGACGTTGTGGGGAGCAAAATCGGAAAGGCCCGCGCTGAGAAAACGGCGGCGGAGCCGTCCCCTGTGGTCCTTATGCGGATTTTCCGTTGGCATTTTGACACCCCCCTTCGTTTTTTCCATTATACAGGAAGCGCCGAAAAAGGTCAAGAGGGGCGGCTTTTTCCGAAATCTCGGAATAGGACTTTACTTTTTTCTTTAACTATGGTATAATTCTTCGGTAATAGGATGCGAGTGAGGAGGAGAAACGATGAACGGCAAGGAAAACGTGCTGTCCTCCCCCACTGCCCTTTTCTCATCGCTGGGTTGCAAGGTCGCGCAGTATGAGACCGAGGCGATCCGTGAGGCCTTCCTCCGTGAGGGCTTTGCCGAGGTCACGGACGGGGCCGATGCCGTGGTGGTCAACACCTGCACCGTCACGGAGGAGAGCGACCGCAAGTGCCGCAAGGCGATCCGCCGCCTTGTCCGTGAGAACCCGCACGCCCACGTGCTTGTCATCGGCTGCTACGCGCAGTCTCACCCCGCGGAGGTCCTGGCCATTCCCGGGGTGTCCTACGTTGGCGGCACGGCCGACAAGATGAAGACCGTGGCGGTGGCCAAGCGCCTCCTTGCGGGGGAACTTATCCCCCCCGTGAACGCCGTCCGCTCCCTGGAGGGCGAGGGCTACGAGCCGATGTGCGTGGCGGGAACACCGCGGACACGCGCCTACGTGAAGATCGCCGACGGCTGTGACTGCCGCTGCACCTACTGCGCCATTCCCGCCGCGCGCGGGCCGGTGCGCTCCCGTGATCGGGACGAGATCCTTGCGGAGATCGCCCGTCTTTCCGCATCGGGCGTGCGCGAGGTCGTGCTGACGGGGATCGAGACCGCCTCCTACGGGCGTGACCGCCGCGACGGCTACCGCCTCATCGATCTTTTGGAGGACGCCGACCGCCTGCCGATCGAGCGGATCCGCCTTGGCTCCCTGACGCCCGAGGTCGTGCGGGGGGACTTTGCCGAGCGGGCCGCGGCGCTTACCCACCTTTGCCCCCACTTTCACCTTTCGGTGCAGAGCGGCTCTGACCGCGTGCTGGCCCGCATGCGGCGGCGCTATAACCGCGAGATGGCGCTCTCTGCCATCCGCTCACTCCGTGCCGCCATCCCCGCGGCGACCTTCACCTGCGATATGATCGTCGGGTTCCCCGGGGAAAGTAAAGAAGACTTTGCAGAAACCATCGATTTTGCCGAGAAGGCGCGTTTCCTTGCGATGCACGTGTTTGCCTACTCCCCACGAAAAGGGACCGAGGCCGCCACCATGGACGGTGCCGTGCCCCCGCGTGAGAAGGCCGAGAGAAGCCGCACGCTGACGGCGCTGGCCGCCCGCCTCTCCGAAAGCGTCCTGACCGCCGCCCTGCAGGCGGGGGAGCCGCTTTCCGTCCTTTTTGAGACCGAGGCGGGGGGCACCTACACAGGGCACACGCCCACCTTTTTGCCCGTGTGTGCCACAGCCGACACCGACGTACGCGGCAGGATCCTTTCGGTGATGCCCATGGACGTCCGTGACGGTGTGCTTTTTGGGAAGCTAATATAAAAAATAAAGATAGATAAAGAGAGGTTCGTATGGAAAATTCGCAGAAGACTATGGAAAATATCGTGGCCCTTTGCAAATCGCGCGGGTTCATCTTCTCAGGCTCCGAGATCTACGGCGGCCTTGCCAACTCGTGGGATTTCGGCCCCCTCGGCGTGGAGTTCAAGAACAACATCAAAAAGGCCTGGTGGCGCAAGTTCGTTCAGGAGTCACGCTACAACGTGGGCCTTGACAGCGCGATCATCGTGAATCCCCAGGTGTGGGTGGCCTCGGGCCACGTGGGCGGCTTTTCCGACCCCCTGATGGACTGCAAAGCGTGCAAAACCCGCCACCGCGCCGACAAGCTGATCGAGGATTACGTGGCGGCCGAGGGGCTTTCCGACAACCCCGCGGGCATGTCGAACGAGGAGATGGCCGTCTACATCCGTGAGCACGGCATCGCCTGCCCCGACTGCGGCAGCCACGACTTTACCGATATCCGCAAGTTCAACCTGATGTTCAAGACCTTCCAGGGTGTGACCGAGGACGCCACGAGCGAGCTCTACCTCCGCCCCGAGACGGCGCAGGGCATCTTTGTCAACTTCAAGAACGTGGCGCGCACCACGCGCAAGAAGCTCCCCTTTGGCATCGGCCAGATCGGTAAATCCTTCCGCAATGAGATCACGCCCGGCAACTTCATCTTCCGTACGCGTGAGTTTGAGCAGATGGAGCTTGAGTTCTTCTGCAAGCCCGGCACCGACCTTGAGTGGTTTGCCTACTGGAAGGACTACTGCAAAAACTTCCTCCTGAACCTTGGCATGACCGCGGAGAACCTCCGCCTGCGTGACCACGACCCCGAGGAGCTTTGCTTCTACTCCAAGGCGACCACCGACTTTGAGTATCTCTTCCCCTTCGGCTGGGGCGAGCTGTGGGGCATTGCCGACCGCACCGACTACGACCTCGGTCAGCACGCCAAGCACTCGGGAGAGGCGATGGACTACTTCGACCCCGAGACGGGCGAGCACTACACGCCCTACGTCATCGAGCCCTCGCTGGGGGCTGACCGCGTGACGCTGGCCTTCCTTGTCGATGCCTACGACGAGGAGGTCATCGACGCTGAGACGAACGACGTGCGTACCGTCCTGCATCTGCACCCCGCCCTCGCCCCGATGAAGGCGGCAGTCCTGCCCCTTTCCAAGAAGCTCACCGAGGAGGCCCTCCCGCTTTACGATGAGCTTTCGAAGCATTTTGCCGTGGACTTTGACGATGCGGGCTCGATCGGTAAGCGCTACCGCCGCGAGGACGAGATCGGCACGCCCTTCTGCATCACCTACGACTTTGACTCGAAGGAGGACGGCTGCGTGACCGTGCGTGACCGTGACACCATGGAGCAGGTGCGTATCCCGATGACCGAGGTGAAGGCCTATATCGAGGCCCGCATGGACTTTTAAGTCCGGCGGTGGATTCAGGGCGATCAACCAAAGGGGTGTTCTGTTTTGGCAGAGCACCCCTTTGTTGCATCCCTGTAAGTGAAAAAGGACGGAGCATGGCTCCGTCCTTTTTCACTTTAGCTCTCGTAGG
>JAFQWT010000001.1 GCA_017407375.1 Clostridia bacterium | reverse complement strand
GGGTCTGACCGGCAGGGGCAAGCGGGCTGCTCTCGGTGCCCATCAGGTCGTTGAACTGGAAGGCAAGGAAGATGAACTCGCCGGCCTCCATCGCCTCGTCGCTACCGAACTGAGCGTAGCCAAGGCCGGGCGCACCGGTGTAGCTCTCGCTCTTCGCGGGGAAGGCGTACTCGCAGACGTAGGTAACAGGATTACCCTCGTTCGCGGCCTCCTCACCTCTCGTACGGTTGTCACCGGCAGCGTAGAGGATGTTGTCGAAGTAGAAGGACTTCTGCGCGCTAACGGCAGAGGGCTCATTCGCAATGAAGGCGCCCGAGGAGTGGTTGGTAACCGCCTTGTAGGTCGGGTAGGACTTCTCGGGAAGCCGCTGGAGGCCGGTGGAATCCACGTTCATATGCATACCGGGATCCTTGTAGCCACCAAAGCTATAGAAGACCTCGATCGAGTCGTTGATCCAGGGGTTGGGCGACTCAGTGTACCACTCGGCACGGTAGTAGTCGGTGGTATCGGTGACCTCGACCGCAAGGAAGACCCAAGGATCGATGGCGGTGGTGGAGGGATCCGAGTCAACGACCTGCTCGGTGACGGGATCCACGTAGTTACCCCAGAGAGCGTACACGTTGACGTTGAGCGTCGACTGCGTACGGCCGGCCTCCTCGGCCTTGGAGCCGCGGTGGACAGAGATCAGCGGGATCTCCTTCATGGGATCGACGACGCGGCCGTCATCACCGGCATTCAGAACGTAGGTGGTGCCGTTCTTGCTGACCTGCTGGTTTCTCGAGATGAGGTGAGCACTGTCAAGGTACGCGGCATCGATCTGGCCGTCAAGCACAACGCCGTTATACTGAAGGATCTGGTTCGAGCACTGCTCAACCGTGACGGTGCAGGTCTTGTCGGTCAGGGTCTCGGGCTTGTAGTTCGCACCGGTCTGCGAGAAGCTGATGGCGATCTCATAGGTACCGGCACCCGTGATGATGCCGTTCGCAACCGTCTCGTTGACGGTGGCGCCCGTATCGTCCTTCACCTTCTTCACCGTAACACCCGCGATGTTGATGCCGGTGGGAAGAGTACCGCCCATGACCGAATACTCACCCTCGGCATTGCTGGGATCGTACTCCATGTTGGGGTAGGAGAACATCGTGACGTCCACGGCCTTGAAGCTACCGACCTTGGAGGCATCGGCAGGGACGATCTTGAAGGAGCCGACCTCGGGCTCAGGGAGCGCGGTGTTGGCATACTTGCTAGCCGCCGACTTCTTCCAGGAGAAGGTGGCAGTGACCTCGTAGGTACCGACGTTGGTCGGGTAGGTCTCACCAAGATCCTCAATGACGGCACCCGTCTGGGGGTCAACCAGCTTGAAGGACAGCTTGGCATCGAGGTACGAGGGCTTGTTGACACCGACCTGAGCAGAGGTCAGCTTCTTGCCCATGTAAGTAACGTCGTCAACATCAAAGTAGATCTTGGCGAGCTCCTCGGGAGAAAGGGTAGCGCCGACGGACGCCTCAGTCGTTGTAACGGTGGTGGTGGTGGGAGCCGTCGTCGTAGCCGACGTCGTATCCCCGCCACCGCCAAGCAGATCGCACGAGGCGATGCAGGCAACGACCAGGAGAAGCGCCAGTGCAAGAAGGAAGAGTTTGAACTGGTTTTTCATGGTATACTCCTTTTTAAAATAATAACAAAATCAAGAGCTATGCGCTCCATTTGGAATTATAGCATACTCCACAGTTTTTGTAAAGGGATTTTTTAAAAATAGTCAGTTTTCACAAAAAGGGTTTTTCCTTTTTGTCAAAAGGGAGAAAAAGTCGAAAAAGCCATAAAGACCGCGGAAAAATCAAAGGTCAGCGATGTGGCGGACGGCATAGGAGGCAAGGAGAAGCCCTGCCGCCGCCGGGGGGAAGGCCGAGGAGGCAACGCGCACGTCCGCGGTGAGCGGCGTACGGGCCGGCTCACGGGAAAAGACAACGGGAAGGTGGCGGATCCCCGCGCGGCGCAGGCGCGTGCGGAAGGAGCGGGCCAGGGGGCACCCCTCGGTCTTTGCCACGTCGGTCACCGTGAGGGCGGAGGGATCGAGGCGGTTGCCCGTGCCGAGGCAGGAGATGAGAGGAATGCCAAGGCGGTCAGCCGCCACGGCCAGGGCCACCTTGGCGGCAACGTCATCGCAGGCGTCAAGGACAAGGGTGGGGGTCTCCGCACGGAGGAGCGGCTCGGCGTTTTCCTCGGTCACGCGCTCATCGTGTAAGGTTATGTTTACGTCTTTTGAAATAAGAGCGGCTCTCTCGGCGGCAACGGCCGTCTTTTTCCGCCCGACGGTGGTGGTGTCGGCCAAAAGCTGGCGGTTGAGGTTGGTCACGTCCACCGTATCGTAGTCCACGAGAACGAGGTGACCGACCCCCGAGCGGACGAGGGCATCCAGGGCGTGACCGCCGACGCCGCCAAGGCCAACGAGCATCACACACGCGTTTTTGAGGCGCTCCATGGCGGGCTCACCAAGGAGGGCGGCCGTGCGAGAGAGGCGAGCTTCACACCTCATGCTTCACCTCCGCCGTACTCGGCCCCAAGGACAAGAAAGAGGATAAGGACGGTGGCCACGACCACAGCAAGCGAGACAAGGAGAACGAGGGCCGAGCGCGCGCCAAAGCGATAGCCCTTCCCTTGCCCGTCGCCTATCAGACGCGCACGGCGGAGGATCTCCGCAAGCGGCTTGTAGAGCGCCATCACGAGCGAGGCGTTGAACACCGACTTGACGGCATTGAAGGGCAAAAGGAGAGGCAGGAGCATCGCCACAACGGCCGAGCGCGGAGCGCCCGTGTAGAGGGGGGTGATGAGGAGGTTGGCCAGCATCATGACCGCCACCTGCACAAGGACCGCGGTCAAAAGCGAAAGCACCGCCCCCGAAAGGGTCTTGCGGTATTTGTATATGAGGGCCGCCGTCAAGGAGAAGGCAAGACTCGAGAGAACGTCCATAAGGAGCCCCCAGGGGCCTGTCGAGCCAACGGTGATAAACTCGAGAAGCGGAACGGCCACAGAGAGAGACGCCGCGACCGACGGCCCCAGCAGAAGCGAGGCAAGGGCGATCACGGTATCCTTGATGTCAAAGGAAAGAAACTGCACCTTGGGTACAGGGAGAAAAACGGTGAGGAAGGCAAGGGCGCAGAAGACGGCGGAAAGAGCCAGCCGCTGCGTCCTCTCTTTTGTATTGGTTGCCATAAGCCACTCCAAAAGCAAGAATTGACGGGCACGCGCCGAAGCGCGTACCCGCCATTCTCATTGATTATTGGTGATTACTCAATGATCTCGGACACAACGCCGGAGCCAACGGTTCTGCCGCCCTCGCGGATAGCGAAGCGGAGACCCTTCTCGATAGCGATGGGCGTGATCAGACCAACGGTCATATCGACGTTATCACCGGGACGGCACATCTCGGTGCCCTCGGGAAGCGTGATAACACCGGTAACGTCGGTGGTACGGAAGTAGAACTGAGGACGGTAGCCTGCGAAGAAGGGCTTCTTACGGCCGCCTTCCTTCTCAGTCAGAACGTAAACCTGACCAACGAACTTGGTGTGGGGGTTTACGGAGC
>JAFQWT010000034.1 GCA_017407375.1 Clostridia bacterium | reverse complement strand
TAAGTGGTACAAGGGCAAGGTCATTGCCTGCATCGGTGACAGCATCACCAAGGCCGAGGTGGGCGGCGTTACGGCCGACAAGAACGACTACGTGACTCTCCTTGCCGAGGCGCTGGAGCTTGACGCCTACATTCGCCTCGGGCACAACGGCAGCACGCTTTGCGACGGCGGTAACCGCCATTGCAACATCGATAAGCTCACCGCCGAGAACATCGGGGACGCCGACATCGTGACCATTTTCCAGGGCATCAACGACTGGGACCAGACGACCGCCGACTATTACTCGCTCGGCACGCCCGACTCGACCGACACCAAGACCATTTACGGCGCCATGAAGATGTGGTGCGAGCGGATCAACGAGCTCCGCGCGCTCCCCAAGTACAAGTACACCGAGTTTTACTTTATCACGCCCGTCATCACCAACTACAACCGCTCGGTAACCACCGACAGAGACTGGGACCAGAGCAAGGAGACGATGCACGGCTACACCCTGCGCGATATCTGCAACGCGATCATTGAGGTAGCCGAAGCGTACGACGTGGGTGTCATTGACCTCAACCTCATCAGCGGCATCTACCACGTGGACGCCTCCACGAGCAACGTGGCTACCATGTACAACGACGGGATCCACCCCCTCCCCGCGGGGCACGCCTTGATGGCCAAGGCCATCGAGAACGTGCTGCTTGACAAGCACCGCATGGACGACCACACCCACACCTTTGGTCCCGCGATCATCACCGACTACAAGACGGGCGAGGCGCATCGCGTCTGCACCGTCTGCTCGGCCACCGAGAGGGTCGAGTAAGAGCCCCTCAAGCAAAAAAACCACCGCACGCGGTGGTTTTTTGCTTTTTTGGCGGCCGCGGCAAATTTCTTTCGGAAAAATTTGCTTTTCTCGAAGCGATATGTTATAATTAGGAAAACGAAACCCGAAAGAACGAAAGGAACGAAAGCATGCAAGCCAATGCCGAAAAGCGCCGCGAGGAGATCGTGGCGGCGGTCCGCGCCGAGGGGAAGGTCCGCGTGACCGAGCTGTCAAGGCACTACGGGATCTCCGAGGTGTCGATCCGCAAGGACCTGGAGATCCTGGAGACCGAGGGGCATCTTGCCCGCGTCCACGGCGGGGCCGTGGGGGTCGAAAAGATGTACGTGAGCATGGACCTCTCCGAGCGCTTCAAGACCAACGCCGCCGCCAAGCGTGCCGTGGCCGCGCGGGTCGCCGAGCTGATCGAGGACAACGATACCATTATGATGAACGCGGGCACAACGCTCGCTTACGTTCTGCGTGCCCTGAAGGGAAAGCGCAACATCAGCATCGTCACAAACTCACTCCCCAACGCCAACGAGGCGGCGCTCTACTCCTCCTTCCACGTGATCCTGCTTGGCGGGGAGCTGGACTCCAAGTACCAATTCACCCACGGCCCGGACGCCGAGCGCCAGATCGAGCGATACCACGCCACCAAGTGCATCCTCTCGGTGGATGGCATCAGCCCCGAGGCGGGCCTCACCCTCTATTACGCCAACGAGGCCGCCCTCGCCCGTAAGATGATCGAGTCCTCCACCTCCGTCATTGTGGCGGCGGACGGCACAAAGCTTGGGCGGAGCGCCTTTGCCCGCATCACCGACGTCGGAAAGATCGACACGCTGGTCACCTGCGGGGCGGAGGGGAGCGCGGCCAAGGCGGCGCTTTCCGAGCTTGGCATCCGCATTTTGGAGGCCTGAGCATCCGTTTTTTATACAAACGTTCGTTTTTTATACAAAATAGGCGTGATATTGTACGCAGAAAGGGTAAAAATCGTATATAATGTACTTAGTAGTACATGTTGCTATACGCCATTCCTATGACCGAAGCCATACAGCAAAAACGGGATGACGGGGTGACG
>JAFQWT010000033.1 GCA_017407375.1 Clostridia bacterium | reverse complement strand
TGTATTGCATGTTGCAAACGTCGGAGGGACGGACGGCCGCCGCCATACGCGCGACCTCCGCGCGACTGACGAGCGCGTGCCGCGCCATGGCCTCCTCAAAGGTGAGGCAGCCCGCCTGGCGGAAGCCCACCGTAATGACGTTGCGGAGGAAGGGAAGGCGACGGCAGTGGAGGGGCTCCCCGGGCACCGTATTGGCAAGCTCGGGGCAGAGGGTCTTGATGATCTCGCTGTAATTCGAGTCGAGGCAGCTGTCGATCATCACCAGGGTATGCGTGTCGGACTGGCGGAGCAGGTACTCGGCCTCGTGGATCTTGTAGGCGGTGTTGACCGTCACAAGGACGGCGCCGAGCTTCACCGTCGCCCAGAAGGTGATGTACCAGGCGGGCAGGTTCGTGGCCCAGATGGCGACCTTGGAGCCCGCCTTGACCCCCAGCGAGACGAGGGCGCGCGCAAAGCGGTCCACGTCCTCACGGAATTCGGCATAGGTGCGGGTGTAGTCGAGCGTTGTGTACTTGAAGCAGTATTGGTCGGGGAATTCGTCCGCCACGCGGTCGAGGACCTCCGAGAAGGTGAGGTCGATCAGCTCATCCTTCTTAAAGACGTACTGCCCCGTGCCGTCGTGGTTGAAGTAGAGGGTCTTTTTCATATCCCGCGGGGAATGGAAGCGGGACATGTAGTTGACAAAATGGGGGAAGATGATCTCGGGGTCGTTAAGGTCGGAAAGCCATTCGGGCTTCCACTCCAGCGAGATGAAGGCGTCGTAATTGACCGAGGAAAGGGCCCGCATCACGTCGTCGATCGGCATGGTGCCCTCGCCGATCAGCTGGTAGGCGCCCGTATCGTCCGAGTCACGCAGATGCACGTGGCAGACGTAGGCGCCGAGGTTCTTGATGGTGTCATCGCTCGACTCCCCGTGATCGCGGTACGGGTGATGGACGTCCCACAGCGCCCCCAGACGGTCGCTGGCAAAGCGGTCAAGCATGGCACGCAGGCGCGCCGTGTCGGCATAGATGCCGCTCGTCTTGACAAGGATGCTGACCTCGCTCGCCTCGGCCACGGTCAAAAGCTCGCCAAGGGCTGCCTCCACGGCCGCCTCGTCATCGTGCAGGGCGCACACCGCCACGTAGGGCACGCGGGTGTTGGCCGCCACCTCCATGAGGTCACAGGCCGTTTTTACCGCCTGCGGATCGGCCGAGATGTCAAGGGAGGTGTCAAAGCAGGGAATGGCAAGGCCCTTTTCGCGCAGCTCTCGCGCGGTGGCGGCGGTGTTGTACTTATGGAAGGGGCCGCCGCGGTCCATCATCGGGTCAAAGCGGGGGAGGTTGTAGACCTCAACGCCCGCAAAGCCCATGTCAACGGCCGTGTCCAGCATCTCGGCAAAGGAGAGCCCCGGCCAGCCCCTGGTAGAAAAGGAAAGCTTCATACTACTTCTTCCTCATAAACGATCTTGTTGAGTGCGGAGAGGTAGGCCTCGATGCCCGCCCCTACGATGTCGGTGGAAATGCCGCGGCCCGAGTAGACCTTGCCGCCCGAGCGGAGCTTGACCACGGTCTGACCCATGGCCTCACGCCCCTCGGTCACGGCCTGAAGCTGGAAGTCGTCCAGCTCGTAATGGCAGCCCGTGATGCGCTCAATGGCCTGGAAGGCGGCGTCGATCGAGCCGTCACCGATAAACACGCCCTCGTGCGTTTCTCCGTCCTTTGTGAGCTTGATGTGCGCCGTGGCGGAAATGGTATTGCCCGAGGTGATGACGTAGGTGTCCAGCTTGTAGGTCGGGGGGACCTGCATCGCCGCGGAGGCCACGATGGCGTCCAGCTCCTTAAGACTCACGCGCTCCTTCCTTTCGGCGATCTGGCGGAAGGCGTCGTAGACCTTCGCGGCGTCCTCGGCCGAGAGGTCGTAGCCCAGCTTTTCAACGGCCGCACCCACGGCGGCGGCATCGTCGTGCGCGGTGAGAAAGACGTCGGCCCCCTCTTGCTCGGAGAGGGCGGCCGTGGCGGTCTTGCCCTTACCCGTGAAGAGCCAGTCGATCTGCCCGACGATGCGGGATATCTGCGTGTAACGGATGCCCGAGGCAATGCCCAGGGCCTCCCCCTTCGCGGCGATCACGTGGGCCACGTTGGCAAGGGAGGCGTTGGTCACGGGGTGGGCCGCCACGCGGACCTGGGCCGCACCGTGGCTGAGGGCGGCGATCGCACAGGCGTCCGCCATGGCAATGGTGTTGGCGGTGGCAATGCCCAGCGTGACCTCCGAGAGGGCGGGCAGGGCCTCGCTTTGCGCCTTGAGGAAGGCGGCAAGCTCATCGGGGAGCAGGGTGCCCGCCGTGTCGCAAAGCGTTACGGTGGTGGCGCCCGCCTCAATGGCGGCGGCCAGGACCTCGGAAAGGAAGGCGGGCTCACTGCGCGTGGCATCCTCCGCCACCAGCTCCACGTCGGGGCAAAGGGCGCGGGCCGCGGCCACCGTCTCGCGGACGGCCTCCAGCATGGCCTCGGGCTTTTTGTGGAGAAGGTACTCCACCCCCACGGTGCTGGTCGGCACCGTGATCTGCAGGCGCGGGTGCTTCGCCTTCGAGAGGGCGCTCCACGTCCGCTCCACGCTCTCCGCGCAAAGCTCCACGGGGACGGCCACCGCGCTGTCGTTCACCGCCGCGGCGATCGACTTGATCTGCAAAGCGTCGATGCGGGCATCCTTGATGCCCTCCAGCTCGATGACGTCAACGCCCAGCTTGTCAAGAAGCTTTGAAAGCTCGATCCTTTCCTTAAAGGACAGGCGGACCTCTCCCGAGGTCTCCTTCATGGTGGAGTCGCTG
>JAFQWT010000032.1 GCA_017407375.1 Clostridia bacterium | reverse complement strand
GAAGGAGCGCATCGATGCGCTCTACGAGGACGGCCGCACCACCGTGATGGGCGATAAGGAGCTGGAGGATCTCGTGGAGGAGATCGCCCCCGGCCGCTTTGTCCCGAGACTCTGACCATGTCGGCCTTAGAAAATGCGGTCTATACCGCCATTGAGGAAAGGATCCTTTCGGGGGAGTTCCACCCCGGTGAGCCGTTGACGGAGGCCCGCATCACCGAGATCACGGGCGCCTCCCGCACCCCCGTCCGCGATGCGCTTCACCGCCTGGAGCGTGACGGGCTTGTCCGCATCGAGCCGAACCGCGGCGCCTTTGTCATTGGGCTGACGCGGGCGGATCTTGCTGACATCTATGAGGTCCGCCGCCGTGTCGAGGGGCTGGCTGCGCGCCGCGCCGCCGAGCACGTCACCGAGGATGACAAGAAAACTTTACTTGAGATCGTTGAGATGCAGGAGTTTTTCGTCCGCCGCGGCGGTGACCGCCTGAAGGAGCTGGACAGCGCGTTTCATGACCGCGTGTACGCGCTCTGCGGCAGTCACGTGATTACCTCGACCATTGCGCGCCTGCACCGCCAGAGCGGCCTCTTCCGCAAGAGGTCGATGCACAGCGCGGGGCGCGCGGAGGCCATGGTCGCCGAGCACCGCGCGATCTACGAGGCCATTGCCCGCGGGGATGGTGACGCTGCCGAGCAGCTTACCGTCTGCCACGTGCAGAATGCCTATCTTAACCTTTTGAATATTTTGGAGGACTGAAGCATGGGAATGACCATGACGGAAAAGATCATCTCCGCCCACCTTGTGGAGGGGGAGATGGTGAAGGGCGCCGAGATCGCGCTCCGCATCGACCAGACACTTACGCAGGACGCCACGGGCACGATGGCGTATCTCCAATTCGAGGCCATGGGGATCCCGCGCGTCAAGACCGAGCTTTCGGTCGCGTACGTCGATCACAACACCCTGCAGGCGGGCTTTGAAAACGCCGATGACCACCGCTACCTGCAGACCGTGGCCGCGCGCCACGGCGTCCGCTTCTCGCGGCCCGGCAACGGCATCTGCCACCAGGTGCATCTTGAGCGCTTTGGCGTTCCCGGCAAGACCCTCATCGGCTCGGACAGCCACACCCCCACCGCGGGCGGCCTCGGTATGCTTGGCATGGGTGCCGGCGGGCTTGATGTGGCCGTGGCCATGGGCGGTGGTGCCTACTACATCCGTATGCCGCGCGTCATCCGCGTGGAGCTTGTCGGCAAGCTGAGCTTCCCGGCAGGCGCCAAGGACGTCATCCTTGAGGTATTGCGCCGCCTTTCGGTCAAGGGCGGTGTCGGTGCGGTAATGGAGTACGTTGGGGAGGGCGTCAGGACGCTCTCGGTCCCGCAGCGTGCCACCATTACCAACATGGGCGCCGAGCTTGGCGCCACCTCCTCGCTCTTCCCGTCCGACGAGGTCACGCGTGACTTCCTTGTGGCGCAGGGGAGAGGAGAGGTCTACACCCCCCTCGCCGCCGATCCCGATGCCGTGTACGACGAGAGCGTGACGGTTGACCTTTCCGCCCTCGTTCCTCTCGCCGCCTGCCCCCACTCGCCCGATGCCGTCAAGACGGTCAAGGAGCTGGAGGGCACGCGCGTGAGCCAGGTCTGCATCGGCTCCTGCACCAACTCGTCGCTGGCCGATATGCTGACCGTCGCCGCCATGCTCCGCGGCCGCCGCGTCCACCCGAACGTTTCGCTCTCGATCTCGCCCGGCTCGCGCCAGGTGCTGGTCGAGCTTTCGCGCACGGGGGCCCTTGCCGACATCCTCTCGGCGGGTGCGCGCCTCCTTGAATGTGCCTGCGGCCCCTGCATTGGCATGGGCTTCTCACCCGAGAGCGCGGGCGTCAGTCTGCGTACCTTCAACCGCAACTTTGAGGGGCGCAGCGGCACCAAGGATGCCGAGGTCTACCTCGTCTCGCCCGAGACCGCCGTGGCCGCCGCTATCTTCGGTGAGATCACCGATCCCTCCCGCCTCGGCCCGATCGAGCCGATCACCCTGCCCGAGCGCTTTGCGGTCGATGACAGCATGATCCTGATGCCCGATGGTGAGGGCGAGGCCACCGAGG
>JAFQWT010000031.1 GCA_017407375.1 Clostridia bacterium | reverse complement strand
GCTCACCAAGGCGTTGGCCGTACGGGGGGTTGGTGACGATGGTGCCGCGGCGGCCGTCCGAGGAGATCTTCCTGGCATCGGCGCAGAAGGCGCGGACGGTATCGGCAACGCCTGCGGCGCGGGCGTTTTGCTCGGTGGCGGCGACCATGGCAGGGTCAATGTCCGAGGCAAAGACCTCAAAGGCGGTCCTTGTAACCAGGTCGGCGGCCTCCTCACGGGCGGCATCAAACTGCGCCTTACCGACGGCGGGGAACGCCTCCGCTGCGAAGGCACGGTGGGCGCCGGGGGCCACGTTGTTCATCAGCATGGCCGCCTCAATGGCGATGGTGCCGCTCCCGCAAAGGGGATCCCAAAGGAGCACCTCCTCCCGCGGGCGGCTGATGGCGGCCAGGGCGGCGGCCAGGGTCTCACGGATGGGGGCCACACC
Organism: Clostridia bacterium; assembly: GCA_017407375.1. Taxonomy (GTDB): domain Bacteria; phylum Bacillota; class Clostridia; order Oscillospirales; family CAG-272; genus UBA1740. The sequence continues at coordinate 16,081 of JAFQWT010000031.1, read as the reverse complement.
CGTGGCACGGCGGTAGCCGCGCTTGTAGAGCGGCTCCCCCGAGGTGTCGATCATCAGGGTGGCCTCGTCCTTCAGGATAAAGAACTCCACGCGATATTCGGTGCCCGTCTCGGGGAACCAGCGGATGCCGTACTTCTCCGAAAGGCGGGTGGCAATGGCCTTTTTGATGATCTTCTGGCAGTCGGGGATCGAGTGGAGGGCCGAGTTTATGGCATGGCCCTTGACGGGAAAGGCATCGTCACGGCCGATGAAGGCCTCAAACGGCAGGTCCCGCACCCCCTCAAAGAGGGCGTCAAAGCTGGTGGCGCGGAAGGAGCCGAGCTTGATATAGACGTGCTCGGCGTATCGGAGGAACACGTTGGCAAGCGCCACGGCCTCCGCATCGCCGCGGAAGGTCACGCGCCCGTCAATGGTGGACACACGCTCATAGCCGAGGGCATCGATCTCCTCGCCGAGCAGATGCTCAAGGCCAAAAAGACAAGTGGCAACGATCTCAAATTTCACGCGGTGCCTCCTCACTCATCGGCGCCGAGGGTCTCAAGGGCGCTCTTCTTTTCGGTGGGCTTCGAGTCGCCGTGGCGGACGAAGAACATCGTGAGAAACGCCAGCGCCACAAAGACGGCGGCGTAGGGGAAGAGGGTGGTCATACCGATGTTGTCAAGGAACACGCCCGAAAGCACGGGGGTGAGGATCTGTGCCGACATGGAGGCGGTGTAATAGAAGCCCGTGTAACGGCCAACGTCAGCCGACTTTGAAAGCTCCACGACCATCGGGAAGGAGTTGACGTTGATGGTGGCCCAGCCGATGCCCGCCATGATAAAGAGGAGGTTGACAAGGAGGGCGGGGCTACCCGCACGCAGGAAGGAGGCAAAGAGGAAGGCGGCAAACAGAAGGATGACACCGCCAAGGATGGTCTTGCGGCGGCCAAGCTTGGAGGCGACAAGGCCGGCGGGGATGTACGCCACGATCGCCGCGCCCTGCGCGATGATGAGGGTAGAGTTGTAATCCAGACCGAGGACGGCGCCCGCGTAGACCGAATACTTACTGGTCACGGCGTTGTAGCCCATATACCAAAGGGCGACCGAGGCAAGGATGAGAAGGAGCGAGATGAGCTGTGGGCGGTCAAGCCGCACACCGCGTGTGGCGGCCGCGGCGGCCTCGGCCTCGGCGGCGTCCTTTTCCTCATCAATGCCAAGGCGGCGGCTCTCCTCACGCATCTCCTCGACAAGCTTCGGCTCACGGACGGTCAGAAGGAAGGCGACCAGCGCCAGGAGCATCAGGCAGGCCACAAGGATAAAGAAGGGGGCATAGGACATCAGGGCGTTGCCGATCTTGCCCGTGCCAAACACCATGCCAAGCACAAGGACGATGATGCCGCCCGCCGTGCCCATCAGGTTGATGATGGCGTTGGCCTTACTGCGCAGGGGCTTGACGGTCACGTCCGGCATCAGGGCGACCGCCGGCGAGCGGAAGGTGCCCATCGAGACGAGGAGCAAAAAGAGCAAGACGATAAAGAGGATAAGGGGCGTGGGATGCTCCGCCGTTACGCCCGCGGCATAGGCCTGGCGGGCGGGGACCACGGCACCGACGTAGCGGGGGTTGGTCTCGGTCTTTCCATCCTTCTCCACCGTCGGGGTGATCGCCTTGAAGTCCTCCTCCGTGATGAGCGAGTGCAGGGGGTATTTTTTGGTGTCGTCCTCGTTTTCCCAGTCAAGGATCTCGGGGTTCTTCTCCCAGAGCGTATCCAGCGCCTCGGAGTAGGCCGTCCCCTCGGTCGCGCTGACGGCGTCAATGGCGCTTCGCTGCATGGCATCGGGGATCGAGACGGTCATCAGAAGCGCGGCGGCAAGGATCGTGCCGAGGAAGATGAAGGGGGTACGGCGGCCGTGCTTTGAGTTCACCTTGTCCGAAATGGCACCGAAGATCGGCAGAAGGAAGAGGGCAAAGACGTTATCGAGCGCCATAATGACACCCGACCAGGTCTGCGCCATACCGAATTTATCGGTCAGGATCTTCGGTACGAGGGTGTCGTACACCTGCCAGAACATCGAGATGAGGAAGAAGGCAAAGCCAACGCAAATGGTCTTTTTATAATTCAGCTTCATGGTGGTTCCTCCGTTTTTTTACTGGTTTCTTTTTTTACCCCTTTAGTATAGCATAAAAGCGCCCCTGCCGTCAAGTATGCAAAAACCCCAAGGCCCGAGGGCCTTGGGGTTTTGGGAGCTTAGGCCTCCACCGTAGGACGGCAGACCTTGCGGTCGCTGTAATCGGTGAAGAGCGCGGCGGCGGCCGAAGGATCGCTGAGATCCTCGACAACGGCGCTCGAATACTTGTCGAGCAGACCGTAGTACCAGCCATCGGTCTCGGTAAAGGTAACGCCGGTAAGCGCCTGGCAGTAGAGCGCGCCCGCGCCGATCTCCTTCAGGGTGGAGGGCAGGACGAGCTCGGTGACCTTGGCATACTTGAAGGCACCGGTGCCGAGCTTCTCCACGCCCTCACCGAGGGTGATCGAGGTGAGATTGCTGTTGGTGGTGCTGTAGCCCTTCGTGGTGTTGAAGGCGTGCTCGCCAACCGTCTTGCAGGTGCCGGGGATCGATACCGAGGTGAGGAAGTTGGCACCGTAGAAGGCGTAGGGCTTGATCTCGGTCACGCCCTCGGGAATGACGAGCTCGGTGATCGCCTCACCGTCGCAGAAGAGCGCGGAGGCCATCGCCACGGGATGGCTCTCAGCCCACATAAACTCGGTCTTGCAGAGAAGCTCGATGCTCTTGACGTGGAGCTCCCGGATCTCGGAGAGGCCTTGGAAGGAGTAGCCCTCGGCGTGCAGCATCAGCGTGTCGCAGTCAAGGACCAGCTTCTGAAGTCTGACGGTCGAATTGGTGGTGGTATAGAAGACACGGGAGCCGAGCGTGAGGTCATCGCCCGTGAGGGTGACCGTCGTCAGGTAGAGCAGATATTCGAAGGCGTAGTCCGGGATCTCGTTGCCCGTGACCGTTACCTCCTTCAAAAGAGAGTAATACGTGCCGCGGTCACCCGTAAAGAGCGAGGAGAGTGAGCCCGTCGTGTAGGGCTTGTTATAGGTGTCCTTGCCCTCGAAGGAAAGATACGGGAGCGTGATCTTCGAGACGGACGTGCCCTTAAGCGCGCCGACAGGCATCGAGGTGACGCTGTCGGGGATCACGATCTCCGTGATGCCCTTGCAGTCCAGGAAGGCGCCCGTCGGCAGGGCGAAGGCCTCCGTCGGTAGGGTCACGGCCGTCAGCTGGGAGTGGGCGAAGACGTACTCACCCAGCGTGGTGGTCCCTGCGGGCAGGTGGGCCTCGGTCAGCGCGGAGTACGCAAAGGCCTCCTTGCCGATCTCACGGAGCGAGGCGGGGAAATCAAGCGAGGTGATCTTCGAGTAGTAGAAGGCACGCTCACCGATCGTCTCCAGCGTCGAGGGGAGCGTGAGCGAGGTCAGGAGCGAGAGACTGTACTCGGCCTTGAAGGCCTCCTTGCCGATCTCGACAAGGCCCTCGTTAAGGGTAACGCTCGAAAGGGCATCGCAGTAGCGGTACGCCCCCTCGGGGATCGTCTTGACCGAGGCGGGAAGCGAGAGCGACACAAGGCGCGATTTGTACATGTACCCAAGGTTCGGCGCCACGGTAAGGATGCTGCCCTCCTCAAAGGTGATGCTGACCACGCGGTAGTTCTGCTCACCGAAGAGACCCTCGGGCAGGGTAGCGACCGTGTTCTTGAGCGTCACGGCAAGGTCGGGATAGCGCCCGTTGTCGGGGTTGTAGTCGTTATAGTCGTTCGAGCGCGCACTGTCAAAGGCGGTCTCGTGGACGCCCTCACCGCCAGCCATACCCCAGACGAGGGTATCGAGCAGGATGAGCTGACCAAAGGCGCGCTCACCCACCGTCGTAACGGTCGAGGGGATCGTCAGAGACTTCAGCGTCTGGCTGTCGTAGAAGGCGTAAGCGCCGATCTCGATGCAGGTGCTGCCCGCCTCAAAGACGATCTCACGGACGCGGAAGCTGTCGTGGGAGTAATCCACGCCGCCCTCACTGAAGAAGTAATGAGGAATGCGGCCGACGTCCTTACCGATCGTGACCACGGTATCACCCGTGCCCGAACGGTAGAAGACGTCCTCACCGAAGGCGTCGTCGGTGATGGTGGCGTTATAATAGACCGTGGCAAGCTGACGGCAATTGTAGAACGCCTTGTTAGCGATGCCCGTCACGCACTGGGGGATCACCAGCGAGACGATGTCGGCATCACGGAACACGTTGCCGCCGATGGTGTAGGTCTCCCCGTTCGGCAGGGTGGGAAGCACCACGTCCTCGGGAAGCTCACCAAGACTTGTGATCATAGCACTCGTGCCGTCGTTCTTCCTATAGAAGAGGTAACCCTCAAGCTCGTAGAGGCGGCTGTCGGGGCCGGCGTGGGGGGCCTCCACCAGGTACGTGAAGGCGGTCTCAAGCACCGTGTTGGCACCCGCGGGGTTAATGACCTCATAGGCCTTCCTGATGCAGGTGTCGTTGACGGTCACAAGATCCTTGCCGATGACAAGCGTTGTCAGCTTACCGTAGGAGCTGTTAAAGGTGGAGGAGGGGATCTCGGTCACGCCGTCTGCCACCGTCAGAACGCCGACATGGTAGAAGGCGCCGCTCATGCTCGTCACGGTGGAGGGCAGGTTGACCTTGCCGAGCGTTGCCTGCGAGAAGGCACCGCCGATATCGGTGACACCCTCGGGGATCGTGACATCGGCAAGCGTGACACCGTAGAAGGCCGAGGAGCCGATCTTGCGGAGCGTCGAGGGGAAGCTGACCGAGGTGAAGGCGTTACAGCCGTAGAAGCAGTTGTAGGGAACCGTCACAACGCCCTCGGGGAAGGCCATGGTCTCAATGCCCGACTGATAGAAGAGGGCATCACCAAGCACCAGCTCCTCGCCCGCGGGCATCGTGGGCAGGACGACCGAGGTCAGTGCCGAGCAGGACTGGAAGGCGTAGGCCTGGATCTCACGGAGGGTCGAGGGCAGGGAGACGTCGGTGAGCTTCGAGCAGCCGCGGAAGGCCCTGTCACCGATCGTGGTGACGCCCTCGGGGATCTCAACGCTCTCAAGCTTTGTGCAGTTGTAGAAGAAGTAGGAGGGGATCTCGGTGATCGCGGTAGGAAGCACCACGCTCTTGACAGCGCTCGCCCCGTAGAACATCTTGGCGGGGAGGGTCTGCATGCCGGCGGGGAGCACCACGCGCTCGACCGAGAGGCGGTAGCCCCCAAAGAGCTCTGTGCGGCTGGAGATCTCAACGTCCTTATTGAGGATCACGACCTCGGTGACCGCCCCGTTCCCGATCGAGCTGATCGAGGTAACGCCAAGACCGTAGGTGATCTTCTTAAGCGTCTCACTCTCATCGTGAAGCTCGCCAACGCTCGCGCCCTGGGAAACGATGGCGTGCGTGATCGTGGCAAACGCCTCGTTGTCGATCCTCTTGAGGTCGGAGTAGGAGGCCTCCAGCGTCTTGAGGTTCTCACAGCCGAGGTAGGGGACGGCGTAATAGCTGAGGAGCGAGTCCGACGAGAGGGTGGGAATGACCAGCGTCTCGATGGCGGGGTTGTAACGGTAGGCACCGTCCTCGATGCGGCAGACCTTGCCGTTATAGGAGGTGGGGGCCGTCACGACCGCCTCGTCACCGAAGTAGAGCAGGATCGCCACGTAGCTGTGGTCATAGCGGAAGGAATAGAGGTAATCGCCGTCCTTCACGTACTTCGTGTCAAAGTCATCCTCGGAGGCGCCGTGATACACGTCACTGGCGTTCTTAAGGAGACCGCCGAGAGCATCCGAGAAGGCATGGGGATAGTTGTAGCTAAGCTGACCCGCGACAACGGTAAGATTTGGGCAGCCCGAAACGGCACCGTCCTCGTAGGTCGTGATCATCTTGTGGACGTAAACGCCCCAGAGCTTCGGCATATCCTTAATGGAATCCGCAGCCAGGGTGTCACCGCCCTTGATCTTCAGGACCTCCAGCGTCTTCGGAAGGAGCGAGAGAAGATGCGTCGGGGCTGTGGCGCGCGTAAGGGTGTCGGGCAGCGCGTTCGCGCCGAGCACGGTGACGGTCTCGGGGATAACGATCTCCGTGATGCCCGTATCGTGGAAGGCGCCTGCGGCAATGGTCGTGACCTTCATGCCGTAAAGCTCCGCAGGAATGACGATCTTTTTATCGGTGCAGGTGCCGATGCCAAGGACCGTGACGGTCTTGCCGTCCTCGGAGAAGTCGTAGAGAATGCCGTTGCTGGCCGTCGTCGAGCCCTCGCAAACGTCACACTTTTCGTCGTTGTCCTCATCGGTATGACCCGTGGCGGGGACCGCGGTCATGGCCTGAACGTCGGCATAGCAGGTCGCACAGTAGATACCGTCGGTCACGCCGTCCTCGGTGCAGGTCGGGGCCTTGCCGGGGTTCGTCTTCTGGCTGTAGTGACGGCAGTTTGCCATATTCGCCGTGTAATCGGTGTAGCCCGTGCCAGGGTTCTGCACGGCGGCGAGCGTGCCGATCTCGGTCCAGACGTAGGAGGCGTGGCCGCCGCCCGTCATGACCACGGTGCCGGCGGCGCCGAGCGTCATCTCACAGTCGGCATCGATCGTGAGGAGGTGCCCCTCGCCGTCCAGGGTAAAGACGTAGGTGCAGGTGGTGATGTCGATCTCGGCACCGCCCGCAATGAGCTCAGCAAGGTCGTCACCCATGACCGAGAGGACGTACTCCAGCATCTTCTCGCCGTTCATCACAAGGCGGAGCGTGTACGTGCCGTCCGAGGCGAGGTAGTAATCGACCTCCGCAAAGTAGGACTCGTCAAGACGGGGCAGACTCGCACCCGCCGCGAGAACGAGCGAGCGCATGTACTCCTTGCCCGCCGCCAGCGAGATCTTCTGCGACTGGCTCTGGAGCGTCTGGTTGTTCTGCTTGCTCTCCTGGAGGGTATCCTGATAAAACTTGCCGTTATAGTACCAGGTCTTCTGCTTCTGGATCTGGGTCACGCTCTGGCCGCCCTGGGACTCAAGCACCTGGAAATCGACGTACTCATACCAGTTGTCGCCCGCCTTCTCACGCACGACGGTCGTGGTGTCGGTGCTCTCGTAGTTCTCGTACAGAGGCATCGCCTCGGAGACCGTCTGGTGGATGGTGAGGCGGTAGCTGTCGGCGTTTGTCTGCATTCTGTCAAGCGCCGCGAGGTAGGTCTCAAAGGGATTCAGCTTTTTCGTGTAGGTGGCGTAGATCTTAACGCCGTCCTCGTCACACCACGTCGCGTGGAAGCCCGAGACCGAGGCAAAATCGTAGACCGTCACCTTTTCGAGCGCGGTGCAGCCCGCAAAGGCCTCGGCACCGACGGCCGTCACCGTCGAGGGGAGGACCACCTCGGTCACGGCGGTGTTATCCTTGAAGGCATCGCCCGCCACGGCCAGCACCTGCTTGCCGTTGTGGGTGGCGGGAATGACCAGCTTGCCGCCCGCAAAGCCCGTAACGCCCGAAACGGCCACGCCGTCCAGGTACTCGACAAAGGTAAGCCCCGCCGTCACGTGCGTGCCGCAGGTAACGCAAACGCCGTCGGCATCATACACGCAGTCGGCGCGGAGGGTGGTCATGGTGGGGGTGAGCTCGATCTCGCAGCGGTCGCAATACTTGCCGCCAAGGGTGCCGCCCGCCTGGCAGGTGGCCGCCACCGTGGCGTGTTGCTTGATGTCGTGCCCGAGGGCGGGGATCTCCTCCGCCTCCACACGGTAGCCGCAGTCGAGATGCCAGTTCTCGCACCACACCTCGTCGGTCATACCGGCGGACGTGCAGGTCGCGGCGTAGCCGTAATTATAATGGAGGTCGTGGCCCTCGTGCGGGATGACCTCGGCATCCTTGTGGTAGCCGCAGCCCTCGCGCTGGCAGTCCTCGGCGGGGGTCATACCGTCCGTCGTGCAGGTGACGTCCACGCCGCCCGTGTACAGAAGGTCATGGCCCAGAGCGTCAATGACCGTGGGGGTCGGGTCGCCGTAGCCACACACCGTGCAGACAGAGCCCGCCGTCAGGCCTTCCTCGGTGCAGGTGGGCGCCACCGCAACGATGTCCTCCATCTTGTGGCCCGCGGGGATCGTCTCCTGCGGCACCTTCCAGCTCATGCAGCGGTTGCAGTAAACACCGTCGGTCAAGCCGTTGCTATAGCAGGTGGCCGCGGTGCCCGTGCGGGTCTCCAGCGCGCTCTCAGGGTGGGGCACCGCGCCGAGACTCTCGCTCTTTTTATCGAAGCACTCGGTGCAGATGTAGTGCACAAAGGCCTCCTCACCGCACATGCGACTGTCCGTGTCCCGGTAGTCCTCTACCCAGACGTGCTGACAGTCCTTGCCCTTGACGCCTTCATCATCGTCATCGCCGCCGCACGCCGTGAGAGCGAGCGAAAGCACAACGAGCAGAAGAAGCGTAAGAAGGAGCGAAATTCTTGCCGATCGTTTCATTGTTCTAAACCCTTTCCGATCCCGCCGTTTTTCTTGGGGGTATGTAATACCCCCACACGGAAGGATCAATACGTGATGCTCTCATCATACCACTAAATTTGAAGGAGGCCTTTGAATACTCATCTTCTGAGTAAAAACGCCTTCCTTTCCTAATAAAGAAAAAGCCGCAAAGCGGCTTTTCCGGGGGTTCTTTATGGGAAACGGCGAAGAAAAAAGGAGCCGTTGGCTCCTTTTTCGGTTTATGCCAAAATTCGCCGCTCCCGAGCGTGGGAATCTCATGGAGAAATTTTCGTTCTCCTACCCGATGGCGTATTTTCATACGTCGAGCGGTCGGAAACGGGAATTTATGCCGAGCTCGCCGCTCCCGAGCGTGGGAATTTCGTGGAGAAATTTTCGTTCTCCGACCCGACGGCGTATTTTCATACGTCGAGAGGTCGGAAACGGGAATTTATGCCGAAATTCGCCGCTCGGTCCGTGGAGGGCTCGCCCTCCGTTAAAAAACCGTGGGAGTTTTGAGCAGAAATCGTCGCTTCTTTCCCCGATGGCGTACGAAGGTACGTCAAGCGGGAAAGAACGGCGAAGAAAAAAGGAGCCGCTGGCTCCTTTTTTCGGTTTATGCCAAAATTCGCCGGGTTCTTAACGGAGGGGGCTTTGAAGGGCCACTGCCCTGCCGAGGATCTTGATCCGCGAAAGCTCCTCACCCTCAAAGGACAGGGGGGCGTAGCGCGGATTTTCGGGGGTGAGGATCAGCTTTTCCCCCGTGCGGTCGTAGTAGACACGCTTCAGGGTGGCCTCATCGTCAATGATGACCACGGCGATCTCACCGTTTTCCACGCTCTCCTGGCGGCGGACGAACACAATGTCCCCGTCCTCAATGCGCGCACCGATCATGCTGTCCCCCTTGGCGCGCAGGCAGAAGTCGGCGTCCACGTCTCCGCCTGCCAGCTCATAGCCGCAAAACTCCTCCTCGGCTAAGATCGGCTCACCGCACGCGATGGCCCCCAACAGCGGCACGGCGCGTCGCGAGAGCGGCATCAGCTCACTGTGCGGGAGGGCGTGGGTCGGCTCACTCCAGCCGAGAAGCTCGGCGGGGGGCACGCGCAGGACGGCGGCAATGGCCTCCAGCCGTGCGCGCGGGATGTTGGCGATCACACCGCTCTCGTAGCGCTGGACCGTCTGCTTGCTGGTCTCGGTGGCGATGGCGACGTCCTCCAACGTGAGCCCCAGCTCACGGCGGCGGAGCCGCATCCGTTGTCCTACTGTCATACTTCCCTCCTAAACGACATCTTTTTCTATATTGTAACATAAAACGTGAAAAAATCAAGAGGTTTTTCCCGATTTTTTCAAAAAAGTTACTTGACAAGTGATTTATAATGGGTTATAATGTTCACATAGCGCGATCCACACCGCGTAGCCACCCCTTGTGCCACCCCTCCCTGCTTGCGGCGGCGTGGCACAAAGTATTCACCAAAAGTCACGTATCAGGTGACATTTTACGACAAAACGAAGGAAAGGAAACAAAGGATGTATCATTATTCTTATTCATTCTACGAGCGCGACGACGGCTACGGGGACTCGGCAAGGCGGGAGCCCGACGAGATCCGCGAGGAGATCGAGCTGGTGCGGGAGCTTTTGCGCTCCACGCAGGGCACGCTGAGGGCGGCGGAAAAGCGGCGCGAGGAGCTTTTGCTCTCCATGGGGGACGAGCTTTCCGAGAGCCGCGAGAGGATCCGTGAGCTGCGCGAGCTTTGCGAGGAGTGCGAGCGCGTCAAGACCGTGCTGGAGGAGCTTTGGGACCGTGCCGACGGCCTTTGCGAGGAGCTGGAGGACACGTTGTTTGCAATGCGGGGAGGTGTGGCGTAAGATGAGCCGACTGACGGTGCAGGAGAAAAAGGAGCAGCTTCCCTTGGCCCTCAACCGCCTGATCGTCTCCCTGGTGGGAGATTACGAGCGGCGCGCCTCGGTCCTGCGGCGGAAGGCCGCCGCCCCGGACGTGCTGGACCGCTACCACGCCCTCAACCGCCTCATTGACGAGGCGATCGCCGAGGTGTGCGAGGAGGGCATCTGCCGCCAGATGCGCCTGGACATTGGCGAGGGGCGCGGGGCGCGGCGCAGCCCCCTTTACTACATGGGTGAGGGACTGTACAAGCGGCGCAAGCGCGCGGCCAAGGAGCGCATTGCGGAAAAGCTCGGACTGCTTTGATGGGAGGTTTTGTTTACAGTTTCAGGAAATAAACGAGCAGACCGCCGCGTTTTTCCGATACGCTACATAAAAAAGAGGGGACCCGCGGGTCCCCTCTTTTTTATTCGGCCGTCGGGAGTGGCTCCCGCGGGCATAGGCGGGGGTAATAGTAAAGGATCATGCCAAGGAGGAAGAGAATGTTCAGGGCCCAGGAGATGGGATAGCAGAGGTAGAGACCGCCGATCGTGTGCATCGAGGGCAGGGGGAACACCGTAAAGATCCAGAGAAGGCGGAAAACGCAGATGCAGAGAATGGTGGCCACGGTCGGCAGGAACGTGACCTTGATGCCCTGCAGGGCACCGCCGAGCGTTTCGTAAACCCCCTCAAGGAAATAGAGGGTGAAGGTGGAGATCATGCGGGCGGCACCGATCTCCATGGCGGGGCTGCCAACGTCAAGGTAGAGCGAGAGGAGCGCGTGACGGCCGAGGAGGAAGCCCCAGCCGACCGCCATTCCCGTGAGGGCCGTGAGCAGAAGGCAGATCCCGAGCACGCGGCGGATCCTGCGGTGCTTCCCTGCCCCGTAGTTCTGCCCGATGAAGGCGGCAGCGGTGGCGGAATAGGCCGAGACCGAGAAGTAGAGGTAATTTTCAATGTTCGCGCCCGCAGCGTTGCCCGCGGTGGCAATGTCACCAAGCGAATTGACCGAGGCCTGGAGCATGGTATTGGAGATGCCGAAGAGGGCGCCGCGCACGCCCGCGGGAATGCCGATGCGGCAGATCTCCGCCAGGTGGCGGAGCGAGAGATGCAGGCGGCGGAGCGAGAGGCGGCAGGCGTTTTGGTAGCGGCAGAGACTGACGACGACGCAGGTCGAGGAAATGAGGTAGGAGACCACGGTGCCAAGCGCCACGCCGACAACGCCGATCCCGCACACCGCTACGAAAAAGAGGTTGAAGCCCGCGTTGGCCACCCCCGCCACGATGATGTAAAGGAGGGGGCGGCGCGTGTCACCGAGTGAGCGCATGATGGCAAAGCCGAAGTTGTAGAGCGTGATGAAGGGGGCGCCGATGAAGTAGACGCGGACGTAGGCGGTGGCCATCTCAAGCAGGGCGCCCTCCACGTTCATCCACGAGAGAAACACGGGGGCAAGAAGGGCACCAACGACCCCAACGAGCACGCCCGAAACGAGAGCCAAGGCGATGCCCGTGTGGACGAACTCCGAAACGTCCCGCTCCTTGCGGGCGCCGAGCGCGACCGAAACGCAAACGCCGGCGCCGAGCGAGAGGCCGACAAAGATCGAGGTGATGAGCGAGATGAGCGAGCCCGTGGTCCCCACGGCGCCGAGGGCGATGTCCCCCTCAAATTTCCCGACGACGATCATGTCGACGGTGTTGAAAAGGGCTTGGAGAACGTTGCTCCCGATGATCGGCAGAGTAAAGAGAAGAAGCTTGCCGAGGAGAGCACCCTCCGTCATATTGATCTCATTTTTGCGTTTTGTCTTTAAAGCTGTCATGCTTTCCTCCCCGCCGATGGCGGCGGCGCTCCCGATGGTTCATTGGCAAGACAAGTATAGCACCACCTCCCCCGAAAGTCAAGCGCCATTCGGGAAAAACCGGGGCTTTCCCCGAGAAGTGAAGAAAAAGCACCCCATGGGGTGCTTTTTTCAGTCAAGCCAGAACTTGGTGACGGTGCCGCCGGGGGTCTCGACGTTCCGAAAGCCCAGGCGCCCCTCGCGGTAGAAGCTCCAAAGCGCCTCGTACACCACGGCAACGGCGGGCTTCATGTGGCCCATCGGCGAGACGATGCGGCAGTCGATCAGCGGCTCCCGCCAGACGGCGGGGTGCCACGCGCTCGAGTCGAACTCCTCCATGGAGAGGGGAGCGTCGCGGCGGCCCGTGAGGAGGGCGTCAAGGTGGGCGCGGACAACGGCCCCCACGCGGTAGTCGGGCTCCTCCACGCGAACGCCGTCAATGCCAAGACCCGTGACGGTGAGCCCGCGCGGCGTGATCTGCGAGACCGAGGCCGCGGGCAGGAAGGTGATGGGCCCGCGCTGCACCTCCACGGGGAAGGCGATGGGGGTGGTGGAAAGGTAGGTCTCGCCCTTCCCGTAGCCGACCGCCATCGGGCGGGTCACACGGCCGACCGTCACGGTGCCCGGCAGGCGCGCATGCACCGAGAGCGTGACAAGCTCCGCAGGAAAGCGCGAGAGCGCCTGCGAGGTGGCGGCGGCGAGATCGTCGGCAAGGGTCGCGGCGGGGGAATGGCGGACCGCCTCCCCGATGGTCTGGGCATAGACCTCGGCGTTGTGGTAGGTCTGGCCGTTCGGCAGGGAGAGATATCCAAGGGCGTAGTTCGGGTCGTCGGGGCGGTCGACGGCGCTTTTGATGGTTACCCCGCGGCGGAGGTAGTCGCCCATCACACGCTCGGACTCGGCGGCAAACTCGGGGGCGAGGACCTGGAAGTAGGTGCCGTTCTCACAGAAGGCAAGCTCCTCCGCCTCATCGGTAAAGGGGTGGGCGTGCGACTGAAAATCCCCCCAGGGACGGGTGTGGATGATGCCCGTGGTGCCGGGGAAATTCAGGGCGTCGGTCGTTTCCCTGAGGGTGCGGACGTCACCGAGGACCTTGACGGTATAGAGCTTGCCCTCGTGCACCGTGGCGATGCCCGTGGCCATGCCGCCGTCAAAATATTGAACGCGCTCCAGCATCTCAAGGAGCAGGGGGGCCGCTTGTCGGTGCCCCGCATATCCGGCGATCACACACATAGCTTTTACCTCTCTTTTCTTTCCTTGGCACGGCCAACGAGCTTTTGGTAGGTGGCAAACAGTACGAAAACGATGCTCATGCCCGCGGCAATGCCCAGGGCGTACTCGGCCGTCAGGAGCGCGTGCTTTCCGGCAAATTGCCAGTCCCCGCGCACCACGCCGAACATGGTGTAATAGAGCGTGCTCCCGGGGATCGAGGGGATCACGGCGGGAACGAGGAAGACGGTGGTGGGCGCGTGCAGGCGCTTGGCCAGCAGCTCGGCGTATACCGCGGCGAGGGTGGAGGCCAGAAGGCAGGAGAGAAAGAGCGCCCCCGTGAGGTGGTAAAGAAGGAGATAGCCCCCCCAGTTGACAAGGCCGCCAAGGGCAGCGAGGGGAAGAAAGGCGCCGCGCAGACGGAAGATGAGGGCAAACCCGACCGAGCCGACGGCACCGCAAAGCAGCTGGACCCACGGGGCGTGGGCGGCGGGGGCGGGATAGCCGAGGTCAAAAAGACTCATGGCGACCATAAAGCCGCCCGCGAGCGCCACGGCCACCACGATGCTCTCGGTCAGGCGCAGGATGCCCGAGATGGTATCCCCGACAAGGATGTTGCGGATGGCCACGGTGAGGGCGATGCCGGGAATGAGCAGCATGATATCCCCGATCATCACCATATCGGGATGAATGAAGGAGGGGATGAGGGCAAAAAGACCCACCCCCATACCCGTAAGGAGCGCCGCCACAAAGGAGACGAGAACGTTATTGGGGAAAAGGCGGGGCAGGGTCTCCTGCAAAAGGCAGATAAGAAGCCCGAAGGCGGCCCCCAGCAGCCCGTCCATCAGCCCACCGCCAAAAAAGATGGCGAAGGCACCGCCCGCCTGGGCACTCCCGAGGTAGAGGGGCGCCGGGCGGCGATGGGAGCGCGCGGCCGCCAGCTCCTGCCGCAGCTCAGCGGCGGTCATGGGCGTGGCGCAGCAGCGGCGCGACAGGGCATTGAGCGCCTCCAGGCGCTTGAAGTCGGAGCGGACGGCGCCAAGGCGGCGCGTGCGCGTCAGCTCGATGTCCCCCGGGAAGGCCATGGTGACCTCAAGCGACGAGGTAATGGCAAAGACGTCCACGCGAATGGCGCCGTACGCCCGCCCGAGGCGGGTAACGGTATCCTCCACGCGAAAGACCTCGCCGCCCGCGGCGTTCAGTTCCTCGCCAATATCCAAAAACAAATGCAAGAGCTCGGAAAGCTCACTTTTCGTATAGGTCACGGTCTCCCCCTTCCCTGCCCTCTCGGCAGGTATTGCTTTACGGCTCATTGTAACACGCACGAGCGCGTTTGTCAAGGTGGAAGGAGGGGGTCCTTTTACGATATTTTTTTAAGTTGTTCCGACTTTTTTCAAAAAAGGGTTTGACAAACCGAAAAGAGTATGCTATAATCATTGTTGCCTTGCGGAAAATCCGAGATGCGGGTGTGGCGGAACTGGCAGACGCGTAAGATTCAGGTTCTTATGACCGCAAGGTTGTGCAGGTTCAAGTCCTGTTACCCGCACCATATCGAGTGTTCATAACAGATTCAAGTTATGGACACTCGATATTTTTTTGCTTATGCTTACTTTTGGGTTAAATATTGTGTTGTTTTGAGCAGGTTCGCCTGCTCTTTTTTTGTTATACTACGTTAGATAAGTATTCGATGGCTACGCCCTTGCGTGAGTCGAGGATATAGGGCGGTCTGTGAATGATACCAGGGATGTCAAGCGTGCCGACGAAGCGGTAATGAATGATGACGCGTTGCGTTCTGTCCTTGCCCGTTCCCTCTACGGGAAAGACTTCAATCTTTTCGATTAGCTCTCGCAGAATAACGGGTGTTAAGGTTCGCATCTCCATAAATTTGCGGATAGCTCTGAGAAAATCGTCCTTCGCCGTCTGCATTCTGTCGATGCTGTCGAGCTTTTCTTTGAGTTCAAGTGTCTGCCGCTTCAACTCCTCTTGCTCGTTCTCATACTTCTGAGATAACCGCATAAACCACTCGTCCGTCACCTTACCCTCCACGTTGTCCTCATAGAGCTTTTCAAAGAGTCCGAGAAGTTTTTGGCTTCGCGCTCTCGCCGTCGCTAAAGCTCCTTCCGCAACCGTTCTCTCCCGATGCATATCCTTGTTGGTCTTTTTCTCCAAAAGCTCTGCAAAGGCTTCCTCCGCGCTATCAAGAAAGTCCGCAAGCATTCGCAGCTCCATCAGCACGATCTGCTCCAAAGCATCCTCACGGATATAGTGGGTATTCTCGCAAGTACCCCTCATTCCCTTGTAGTTAGAGCAACTAAAGAAACGGATGCTCGGGTTCTTTTGATTGAAGTTGAACCAAAGCTTATGCCCGCAATCTCCACAGTAAAGAAAGCTTGTGAAAATGCTTTTCTTTTGGTTCTTGTCCTTTGGCGGTCTGCGCTTGGTCTTTTCTACAAGCTTCTGTACCTGCTCCCAAGTATCACGATCAATGATCGGCTCGTGAACGTCCTTGAAGATCGCCCAATTTTCCTTCGGGTTCTCAACGCGCGTTTTGTTTCTGAAAGACTTTGATGTGCTTTTGAAGTTGATGATATCACCACAGTATTCTTGTTGCGAGAGCATTTTGGCAATAGTCGTCTTGCACCACTTGTACGGATCGGCTTGCGTTTTCTTACCGCCTCGTGGAAGT
>JAFQWT010000030.1 GCA_017407375.1 Clostridia bacterium | reverse complement strand
GTCTTCTCTCCTCTTTTACGCTATAATAGAGAAAAAAGCAAAAGAGGTAACCGCCATGTCAATTGAAAAGGTCCGCGCCTATCTTGCCGAGCGCGGCGCCGCCGATAGGATCCGTGAATTCCCCGTGTCCAGCGCCACCGTGGAGCTGGCCGCGGCCGCCCTCTCCTGCGCGCCGGAGCGCATTGCCAAGACCCTCTCCTTTGGCCTGCCGGACGGGGTCATCCTTGTGGTGGCGGCGGGGGACGCCAAGGTCGATAACCGCAAATACCGCGACCGCTTCGGTGCGAAGGCGCGCATGCTCCCGCACGAGGAGGTGGCGGCCGCCGTCGGTCACGCGGTCGGTGGGGTGTGTCCCTTTGCCGTTGCCGAGGGCGTGCGCGTGTACCTCGATGAGTCGCTCCGCCGCTTTCCAACCGTCTTCCCTGCCTGCGGCAGTGCCAACAGCGCCATTGAGGTGACGGTCCCCGAGCTTGAGGCGCTGGTCGAGCGCTACGAATGGGTGGACGTCTGCAAGCTGCCGACAGTGGAATAAAAAAGAACGCTCCCTTAGCGTGTTCTCCGTTAAGGATAACACGCTAAGGGAGCGTTCTTTTTTAGCTTTGCAGGAGAAGGTCGTTCTCACGGATCCAGCCGAGGCGGCGGAGGAGCAGCCCACCCCCGAGGGAAAGGGCGGCGGGAAGGATAAAGCAAACGAGGAGGAGTCCCAGCCAGTCAACAAAGCCGACCGTGCCGGGGTATTCCCCACCGTACCAGCCGAGGATAATGCCGATGGGGCCGAGCAGGCCGCACGTGCCCATGCCCGAGTTGATGGCCGCGCCGTACATCTTGATACCGAAAAGGCAGGTGGCAAGCGGCCCCGTAATGGCCGAGGCAACCACGGGCGGGATCCAAAGGCGCGGATTTTTGACAAGGTTCGGCATCTGAAGCATGCTGGTGCCGATGCCCTGCGAGACAAGGCCGCCAACACCGTTCTCACGGAAGC
Source organism: Clostridia bacterium (assembly GCA_017407375.1). Classification (GTDB taxonomy): domain Bacteria; phylum Bacillota; class Clostridia; order Oscillospirales; family CAG-272; genus UBA1740. Next base: position 2,011 of record JAFQWT010000030.1, on the reverse strand, counting down.
TCATCACGGCAAAGCCGACCATGTGTGCGCAGCAGCCCGCCACCGCGGCGCCACCCGCAAGGGCCAGCCCCTCGGCATTCGCAGGGACGACACCGCCGACCATAGCGCCCGAAAGGCCGATGGCGGCGCAGATCGCGGCGGAGGAAATGGGAAGCGTGAGGGCAATGCCGATAACGACCGAAACGATAACGCCCATCACAAAGGGCTGCTGGAGGGTCGCCCACCCGATGAAGGAGCCGACGTAGCTGACGAGCTTACCGATGTAGCCCGCAAGCAGGACCGAAAGCCCGCCGCCGACAAACACCGTGACAAAGGGCGTGACGAGGATATCGACCTTGGTCTCCTTGGAGACCGCCTTACCGAATTCCACAGCGATAATGGTGATAAGAAGGACGGCAAGAGGGCCACCCGCGCCGCCCTGGCCGTTGGCGATCATACCGACAAGGGCCGAGGAATACATGACAAGCGGCGGGGCCTTCAGGGCGTAAGCAATGGCCACGGCCATCGCACAGCCGGCGGCCTGGGCACCGTAGCCCCCGATCGTCTTGAAAAAGGAGAGAAAGGGGATGAGTCCAAGGGCGTTGAAGATGGTGGCGATGAGCAGAGAGCCGAAAAGGCCGAGGGCCATCGCACCGAGGGCGTCAATGCCGTAACGCTTGCCCGAAAGCACAATGTCCTTGCGGGCTAAAAAAGCGCGAAATTTGTTCCTAAAGCTCTGCTTTACAATTGACATGATCTTAAGCAACCTTCCATTCCTTATTTATTTGTAAACAAGTATAGCACAAAGTAAAGAGAATGTAAAGGGGCAGGGAAAAATTTGTCGTTTCGCACAAAAATAGGCGCCCGGGCCGTTGTTTTCTTGCCGTTTACCGTTCCGTCACAAAAAATGGGCGAGGGGTGTCGGGCGACGGTGCTTTTTTGCGAATATGTCGGAAGCGTTACCGCGCGTTCACCGCGCGGTAACATTGGTTTTTTATAAGGTTTTATTTACATTTTTGGCGATTTTTGCGGGAAAGCATGCTTTTCGGGTGGCGTGGGGGCGGATCAGCGGCGGCGGGCTGTGCGGCGCGGCGCGGCGGGCGAGAGGCGGCGCCAAATGGTGTCAAGGGGAGGGGTGCGGGAGGGGCGTGGGGGTGTCGGGCGAGGGTTTGGGTGAGCGGTGGCGGGCGGCGCGGGAGGCGCCAGAAGCGCGGCGGCAGTATGGGCGGCGCGGCGCGGCGGGAGGCGCCAGAAGCGCGGCGGGCGGGAGACGGCTTGGGAAAATAAAAAGAGAGGGCCGAGGCCCTCTCTGCAACTGTGCTTGTAAGCCGGGTTCTGTACCCACCGGAGTGGGCCGCGACCATCTATCTTTGCCGTACGTTACCGCACGGCTCGGAGTTGCCTCCTGCCGCCATCGGGATCGGCGGGGAGCCGTGGCGCTTGCGCGCCCCCAAAGGCGTTGCTTCGGATAGGGTTTACAGGGCACCCCACGTTACCGCGGGGTCGGTGAGCTCTTACCTCGCCTTTCCATCCTTACCGCTTGCGCGGCGGTTTATTTCTGTTGCACTTTCCCGGAGGTCACCCTCGGCGGACGTTATCCGTTATCCTTCCCCTATGAAGCCCGGACTTTCCTCACGATACGACCTTTCGGCATAATATCGCGCGGCCGCGCCACACACTTGCGCTTTGATTATACACGCCACCGCGCGCTTTGTCAAGCCGTACGGGGGTCGCGGTGACCGATTTTTGTGTTTTTTTTCGCAAAAGGGATTGAAATTTCTTTGCAATGTGATATAATATTTAAGTTAAATTTTGATAGTAAAAGAGGAAACGAAGTTGAAACGTACCGATCTGCGCAACGTCGCCATCATTGCCCACGTTGACCACGGCAAGACCACCCTTGTGGATGAGATGCTCCGCCAGGGCGGTATCTACCGCGAAAACCAGGAAACCGTTGACCGTGTCATGGACTCGAACGACATTGAAAGAGAACGCGGCATTACCATTCTTGCCAAAAACACGGCCGTCTATT
>JAFQWT010000029.1 GCA_017407375.1 Clostridia bacterium | reverse complement strand
GGGAATGACAGTTAAAAAGGGAGACCTCCTCATCAGCGGGATCTACCAAACGGCCTCGGGCGTTGTCAGCGCCTCGGCAAGGGGAGAGGTACGCGGGCGGGTACGGCGGACGGTGGAGGTGTGTCAGCCGCTTTTTGAGGTCGTGAAGGACTATGGAAAAAGGAGTATCCTCGGCATTTCGGTGAATTTCTTCGGTAGAGAGATAAAACTTTTCAAATCGGGTGGAAAAAGTGAGGGAGAGTATGATATAATAAAGAGGAAGGAAGAGATCGCCTTGCCCGGCGGCCTTCGCCTTCCCATCGTCATCACCCGTGAGTATGCCCTGCCGTACACGGAAAGGCGTGTCCCCCTCACCGAGGAGGAGGCGGCCCGTGCGGCGCGCTTGCGCCTGAACGGAGAGCTGGTGACGGCATTGGCGGATGCGGAGGTCTTGGCGGAGTCCCTTCGGGGTGAGCTGACGGACGAGGGCTTTTGGCTCCGCTGTGACGTGGACTGCGTCACCGACATTGCCGCCCCGCTGGCCTATCAAAGCGATCTTCTTGGAGGATGACTATGCCGCAAAAGCTTGTATGTATTCGTGATGGGTCCGTGACGGCCGCCGTCTTCGGTACGGGAGATGCGAACGCCCGCCGCATTGAGGACCGTTTTTCCGTGCGCCTTGAGAACAAAAGCGGCGGCGTGGATGCGGGGGATGCCGTCATCATCAGCGGGGAGGACCCCGCCGGTGTGGAGGGGGCGGCCCGCGTGGTGGAATACCTCTCGCGTATGGTCACGGCGGGGGATTATCTTGAGGATCAGACCGTTGATTACGTGATCGAGACGATCAGCGCCGGTGCGGGGGAGGATCTGGAGGCGCTGGATGGCGCCGTTATTGCCATTACCAGCCGCGGTAAGCCCATCCGCCCCAAAACGGCGGGGCAGCGGCGCTACGTGGAGGCCATCAAAAGGAACACCGTTATCTTTGGCCTTGGTCCTGCGGGGACGGGTAAGACCTTCCTTGCGGTGGCCATGGCGGTCGAGGCCCTCCGCAACAAGCAGGTCGACCGCATCATTCTCACCCGCCCGGCGGTGGAGGCGGGGGAACGCCTCGGCTTTCTCCCCGGGGACCTGCAAAGCAAGATCGACCCCTATCTCCGCCCGCTTTACGATGCGCTTTTTGAAATGCTGGGCGCCGAGAACTATGCCCGCCAGGTCGAGCGCGGCGCCATTGAGATCGCCCCCCTGGCCTATATGCGCGGCCGTACGCTGGACGATTCCTACATTATCCTTGACGAGGCGCAAAACACGACCGTGGAGCAGATGAAGATGTTCCTCACCCGCCTCGGCCACAATTCCCGTATGGTCGTAACGGGGGACCCCTCGCAGACCGACCTCCCCGACGGGAAAAAGAGCGGCCTTGCCGTGGCCGAGCGGATTCTTGGCGGCATTGAGGGGATCGCGATCCACCGCTTTACCGAGCGGGACGTGGTGCGCCACCGCCTGGTGCAAAGCATCATCAAGGCGTACGAGCGTTACGGCAACGAAGAAAGAAAAACGGGCACACGGACCGTAACCGTGAAAAAACAGTATAAGGACAAGCTATGAAAGAGTATATTCGTCATTACACTCCCTGCGGCCCCCGCCTTTTCATTGATTTTTCAGCGGAAGGGAAGGGCGGACCGCTTTCCTACCGCCGAAAGCTCCTCATCCGCGATGCCATTGAGGAGACGCTTTTCCATGAGCGCATCTTCTTCGACTCCGAGGTCTCGGTCACGCTTTGCGACAACGCGCACATCCGTATGCTGAACCGCGAATACCGTGAGAAGGATGCCGCCACCGACGTTCTCTCCTTCCCGATGTACGAGGCGGACGAGCTCCCGAAGGGGGGCGACGCCGACGGTGAGACCGTTACCCTCGGTGACATCGTCCTCTCGGTGGAGCGTGCGGCCGAGCAGGCGGCGGAGCTTGGACATTCGACCGAGCGTGAGATCGCCTTCCTTTGCATCCACTCCACGCTTCACCTTCTGGGCTACGACCACGAAAGGGGAGAAGAGGAGGACGAGGATATGTGCCGCCGTCAGAGGGAGATCCTCCTGAAAATGGGGTTAGGAGAGTAAGTCATGACAAGAACTGCCTTTATCGCTATCGTGGGGCGTCCCAACGTGGGAAAATCCACGCTCCTCAATGCCATCCTTGGGGAGAAGGTCGCCATCGTTTCCAAAAAGCCGCAGACCACGCGCAACCGCATCACGGGCATCCACACGGTGGGAGAGGACCAGTACGTTTTCCTCGATACCCCCGGTGTTCACCGCCCCCGCACGAAGCTTGGCGATTTCATGGTCAAGGCCGCGGGGGATACGCTGGGCGAGGCCGATGCGGCGATCCTTGTGGTCGAGCCGCGGGATGAGGTGGGGGACATTGAGGCCGGCATCATCGATAAGCTCCGTGCCTCCGGCATCCCTGCCATCCTTGCCGTCAATAAGACCGATGCCACAAGCCGTGAGCATATCGCCAAGACCATTGCCTCGTACGCCGCGGCCTACGATTTTGATGCCGTTGTGCCGATGTGCGCCAAAAACGGGAAGGGCGTTGACATTCTTCTTGACGAATGTAAAGGATACCTTACGGAAAGCGAGTTTTTCTTCCCGAGCGATGCCCTCACCGATCAGCCCGAGCGCCAGATCGCGGCGGAGGTCATCCGCGAAAAGCTTTTGCGCGTGCTTGAGGAGGAGATCCCCCATGGCACCGCCGTGATGATCGAGGACTTCCGTGAGGAGGAGACGATGCTCTCCATCCGTGCTGAGATCTTCTGTGAGAAGGCCTCGCACAAGGGGATCATCATCGGTAAGCACGGGGCTACCCTTAAGACCATCGGTACTTATGCCCGCGAGGACTTAGAGAAATTCTTCGGCATCAAGGTCTTCCTTGACCTTTGGATCAAGGTGAAGGAAAACTGGCGCGACAGTGACGTGGCTGTCCGCAATTTCGGTTATAAAGAGGAATGATATGACGTATGAGGTCCGCGGCCTTGTCGTCCGTACGGTGGATCTCTCGGGGAGCGATAAGCTCCTCACGATCCTGACCGCCGAGCACGGGCTGGTAACGGCCGTTGCCAACGGCAGCCGCTCACTGAAGAGCCGCTATCTTGCCGCTTCTCAGCTTTTTTGCTACGCCTCCTTTGTGCTGGAATCGCGCCGCGACCGCTTTTGGGTGCGGGAGGTGGAGCTGATCGAGAGCTTTTACGAGCTGCGTCTTGACATTGTTAACACGGCGCTTGCCAATTACGTGTGTGAGGTGGCGGGAGACGTCACGGTGCCCGAGCAGCCCGATCCCGAGATCCTGCGTACGGCGCTCAACTCGCTTTACGCCATTGCCAACAATAAATACCCCCTGCCTGTCATCAAGGCGGCCTTTGAATTCCGCGTGGCGGCCATGCTTGGCTACCTGCCCGAGCTTTCCGCCTGCCTTCTTTGCGGTGCCACGGAGGGGGAGATGCTGCTGGACGTGATGAACGGCTCTGTCGTCTGCTCGGAGTGCCACTCATCGGTCGAGCGGGAGCTTCCGCGCCATGAGGACGATTTTGCGGCGCGAACGCGCTCACTGCTTTGCATCCTCACTCCCGCCTCGCGTGCGGCACTGCAGTACATTCTCGCGTGTCCCTTAGAGCGCCTTTTCTCCTTCCGCCTTGGGGCGGAGGATATGCGCCACCTTTCTCATGCCGCCGAGGAATATCTCCTCAACCATCTGGAGCGCGGCTTTAAAACTCTGCAATTTTACAAGGAGGTTGCGTCCGGCAACCCATAAGGAGACGTATGCTCTTTACTGAAAAGACCCTATCGGCCCTCGAGTATGACAAGATCCTCGCCCGCCTTTCCGCCTTTGCCCCCACGGAGGGGGCGCGGCTGCGGGCGTTGTCTCTTATGCCCGATGACGATTACGATACCGTCCTGCTCCGTCAGCAGGAAACGGCGGATGCGCGCCGCTTGATCGCCACCAAGGGCTACCCGCCCTTTGCGGGGGATGACGGCGTGATGGATGCCGTGGGGAGAGCTGAAAAGGGCGCAACGCTCCTCCCGCGGGAGCTGCTGGCCATTGCGGGCATTCTGCGCGCCGCCCGCCATTTCCTTGACTATATCGCCACAAGCGAGACACCCACCTCGCTGGACGTTCTCTTTGACCGTCTCATTTCGGTGCGGCCGCTTGAGGACCGTATCGGCAAGGTCATCCTTGGTGAGGACCTCATTGCCGACGAGGCCAGCCCCGTTCTTTCCGATATCCGCCGCAGGATCCGTGCGGCCAACAACCGCATCAAGGACACGCTCAGCACCTACATTGGCGGTGCGCGATCCAAATACCTTCAGGAAAACATCGTCACCATGCGAAACGGCCGCTACGTCATTCCCGTTAAGGCCGAGTATCGCGGTGAGATCAAGGGCTTATTACACGACACCTCCTCCTCGGGGGCGACGGTGTTCATTGAGCCGTTGGCCGTGGTGGAGGCCAACAATGAGCTGCGTGAGCTTGCCTCGCGCGAGCAGGCCGAGATCGACCGTATCCTTGCCGAGCTTTCCCTGGAATGCGCCAACAACGCAGGGGCCATTGCCTCGGACTGCCGCAACATGACCGAGATCGCCTTTGCCTATACCCGCGCCTCGTACGCCGATGCCATCGGGGCCGCCACTCCGAGGATCACCGAGGAAAAGCGGATCTCGATCCTCCGCGGCCGCCATCCCCTCATCGAGAAGGACACGGTGGTGCCCATTGACATTACGCTGGGGGGCGAGTTTGATACCCTCATCATCACTGGCCCCAATACGGGCGGTAAGACCGTGGCCCTGAAAACGCTTGGTCTTTTTGCCTTGATGGCCCAGGCGGGCCTGGCCCTGCCGGCCGAGGAGAGGACCGAGATGGGGATCTTCTCCGAGGTCCTTGTGGACATTGGTGACGAGCAGAGCATTGAGCAGTCGCTTTCCACCTTCTCGGCGCACATGGTCAATATCGTCAGCATCATTGGTCACGTTACCGACCGCTCGCTTGTTCTTTTTGACGAGCTTGGCGCGGGCACCGACCCCGTGGAGGGGGCCGCCCTTGCCGAGGCGATCCTTGAGGAGGTGCGGGAGCGCGGGGCGCTCTCGGCCTCGACCACACACTACGCCGAGCTGAAGGTGTATGCCCTGGAGACCGAGGGCGTGCAGAACGCCTCGTGCGAGTTTGACGTGGAGACCCTGCGCCCCACCTACCGCCTTATCGTCGGTATGCCGGGCAAATCTAACGCCTTTGCTATTTCGGAAAAGCTGGGGCTTTCCCCCGATATCATCCGCCGCGCCGATGCCCACCTTTCGGGGGATACCAAGCGCTTTGAGGGCGTGATCGCCCAGTTAGAGTCTTCCCGCATGGAGATGGAGCGTGAGCGCGAGGAGGCCGAGCGCCTCCGCCGTGAGTACGAGAGCTTTAAGGTGGAGGCCGAGCGCCGCCTGCGGGAAAAGACCGCCAGCTCGGAAAAGGAGATCGCCACGGCATTGACCCGTGCCAGGCAGCTGCTTGACAGCGCCCGCGCAGGGAGCGACTATATTTTCAAGGAGCTTGACGAGATCCGCCGCAAGCAGAACGCCGCCAACTTTGCCGAGGAGCTGAACCGCGCCAAGGCCGCCGTGCGTGACCGCCTGCGCGAGGGGAACGAGCTTTACGATAAGGCCGAATTCCGCGAGATCTCGCTGGAGGACGATTACGTTCTTCCGCGTCCCCTCAAGGTCGGCGATCGCGTGTTCCTCGTTTCCTATCATCAGGAGGGGGAAGTCACCGCGATCTCAGAGCGGGACGGAAAGCTGACGGTGCAGGCCGGCATCCTCAAGGCCAAGGTAAGCACCAAGGACGTGCGCCTCCTTGAGGACGGTAAGCGCATCAAGGTCAAGGAGCCAAAGCCCGAGGCACGCCTGCGCGCCGTGGTCCGCGCCGACTTCCGCCCCGAGGTCGACGTGCGCGGCATGATCGGTGACGATGCCTGGTTCATCGTGGATAAATACCTTGACGATGCGATCATGGCGGGAGTCCGCACGGTCCGCATCATCCACGGAAAGGGCACGGGCGCGCTCCGTAAGGCCATTGCCCAATACCTGAAGGCCGACCGCCGCGTGGCCTCCCACCGCATGGGGGCCTACGGTGAGGGAGACGCGGGCGTCACCGTCGTGGAACTGAAATAAGGACAATAAAAAAGAGC
>JAFQWT010000028.1 GCA_017407375.1 Clostridia bacterium | reverse complement strand
GTTTCCGAGCGCCTCGGCTGCCGCCACGCGGTGGCGCTTTCGGCGGGGACGGCGGCCCTGCATCTCGCCGTGAAGCTTGCGGGGGTGCGCCACGGTGAGCCCGTCCTCACCTCGGACGTGACCTTTGCCGCCACGGTCAACCCCGTGCTGTATGAGGGCGGTAGCCCCGTCTTTGTCGACACCGAGTACGATACGTGGAACATGGATCCCGAGGCGCTCGAGCGCGCCTTTGCCCTCTATCCCGAGGCACGCCTCGTCGTGATGGCCAACCTCTACGGCACCCCCGCCAAGATGGACGAGATCTTAGCGGTCTGCCGCCGCCACGGCGCCACCCTCATCGAGGACGCGGCCGAGTCTCTCGGCGCCACCTACAAGGGGCGTGAGACGGGTACCTTCGGTACCTACAACGTCATCTCCTTCAACGGCAATAAGATCATCACGGGCTCCTCGGGCGGTATGCTCCTCACCGACGATGAGGCAGCGGCCAACCGCGCCCGCAAGTGGTCGACGCAAAGCCGTGAGGCGGCGCCGTGGTACCAGCACGAGGAGGTCGGCTACAACTACCGCATGAGCAACGTCATTGCGGGCGTGGTGCGCGGCCAGCTCCCCTATCTTAACGAGCATATCGAGAGAAAGCGCGAGATCTATGAGCGCTACCGCCGTGGCTTCGCCTCGCTCCCCGTCTCGATGAACCCGTACGATGAGGCCACCATGGTCCCGAACTTCTGGCTCTCCTGCCTTCTCATCGACAAGGAGGCCATGTGCCGCCAGGTGCGGAGCGACAGTGAGGCCCTCTTCGTCTCGGAGAGCGGCAAGTCCTGCCCGACCGAGATCCTTGAGGCACTTGCCGCCATCGGCGCTGAGGGGCGCCCCATCTGGAAGCCGATGCACATGCAGCCCCTCTTCCGTATGCACCCCTTCATCACGCGGGAGGGGAACGCTCGCGGCACCACCAACGCCTACATCGCGGGCGGCATCTTTGACGTGTCGTCCGATATCTTCCACCGCGGCCTCTGCCTGCCCTCGGACATCAAGATGACAAATGCCGAGCAGGACGTTATCATTGACACCGTCAAGGAGTGCTTCGCATGAGCGCCGTCCTGACCGCGCTCCTCACCACGTGGTGGGGTCACGCGCTTCTCACGCTGCTGGGGCTTGCCGTATGGGTCCTCCTCTCGGCGCTCCTTTATCGCCCCTTCTTCAAGCGGTTTTATGACGTTGTTCTCTCGGGGCTCGCGATTCTCGTGCTTTCCCCCCTCCTCCTGTTTCTCACCGTCCTCGGCGCCATCAAGATGAAGGGCAACCCCTTCTTCACGCAGCCGCGCCCCGGCAAGGGGGAGCGCATCTTCCGCCTTGTGAAATTCCGCAGCATGACGTGTGAGCGCGATGATGACGGCAACCTTCTGCCCGACAGCGTGCGCCTCACGCGCTACGGTCGCCTGCTCCGCGCTTCGTCGCTTGACGAGCTGCCCGAGCTCTTCAACATCTTCACAGGGCAGATGTCCATCGTCGGCCCGCGCCCGCAGCTCGTGCGCGATATGGTCTTCATGACCGAGCATCAGCGGGACCGCCACCGTGTTCGCCCGGGGCTTACGGGCCTTGCGCAGGTCAGCGGCCGCAACAACATCACCTGGGAGGAGAAGTTCGAGTACGACCTCCGTTACATAGAGCGCATCACCCTTTGGGGCGATCTTGCGATCCTCTTCCGTACCGTCTTCCGGGTGCTCCGCCGCTCCGACACCGTGCGTGAGGGCACCGTCTCGGACGTGGACCTTGGCGACTGGCTGCTGGAGCGCGGTGAGGTCACAAACGAGGAGTACGCCGCCCGTCAGAGCGAGGCACGCTCGCTTCTCGGTGTGTGAGGTGAAAGCTATGGAAAACAAGAAATTTTCGGTCTCGATGTGCGTCTACGGCGGCGATAATGCCGGGCATTTTTCCGCCGCGGTCGAAAGCGTTCTTAACCAGACCGTGCCGCCCGACGAGCTTGTCCTTGTGGTGGACGGCCCCGTGCCCGAAGCCCTCGATGCCGTCATCACCACCCTTGCGGCACGAGACGAGGTCCGTGTGCTCCGCTTCCCCGAGAACCGCGGCCACGGCGAGGCACGCCGCGCGGGCCTTGCCGCCTGCCAAAACGAGCTTGTCGCCATCATGGATGCCGACGATCTCTCAGCCCCCGACCGCTTCCGGCAGCAGCTGGCGTATTTTGAAAACGAGGGCGTCGATATCGTAGGGGGGGACATTGCGGAATTCATCGGTGAAGAGAGCAATGTCGTGGCGTATCGCCGTGTTCCCGCTACCGATGCGGAGATCAAGGACTACATCAAAAAGCGTTGTCCCTTCAACCAGATGACGGTCATGTTCCGCAAGTGCATGTATGAAAAAGCCGGCGGCTATATCGACTGGTATTGTGACGAGGACTATTATCTTTGGCTCCGCATGATGCTGAACGGGGCGGTATTTGCCAATACGGGAACGGTGCTGGTCCATGCCCGTGTCGGGGAGGATATGTACCGCCGCCGCGGTGGCTGGCGCTACTTCAAGAGTGAGCGCGCCCTCCAGAAATACATGAGGAAAACCGGCGTCATCGGCACGGCGACCTACACCGCAAACGTCGCCAAGCGCTTTATCGTCCAGGTGCTTCTCCCCAACCGCCTGCGCGGCTGGGTCTTCAAAAAATTTGC
>JAFQWT010000027.1 GCA_017407375.1 Clostridia bacterium | reverse complement strand
TCCTCTTGCTTGTTTTATCCGAAATCATTATATAACAAAATGCCGCCGTCTGCAAGAGAATTCACTAAAAAAGAAGGAATTATTGCGAAAAGCCCTCGGCCCCGAGGACGGTCCTCACAAGCCGCCAGAGAATATCGGTGTACGCGATGCGTGGGACCTCCTCATCGGCCAGGATATCGGCCTTGCCGACAAGGCGGTCACCCACGCGATATTCCACAGTGCCGATGACGTCCCCCGCCTTCACGGGGGCGGTTACGTACTCGGGGAGGACGTAGGTCTTTTCCACCCTTTTCTCCTCCCCCTTACCAAGGAGGGCGGCAAACGGGCGGCACCGCACGGTAAGGGCATCGGCAACGCCGCCGCGGATGGGAACGCTTTGTGCCTCCCCCTCGTCGCTGTACGAGGCGTAGGTGGAAAAGCCGTAATCCAGCAGCTTTTTGGCCTCGGCATTGCGGACGTCACGCGTGGGAGAGCCCATGATAACGGCAATAAGGTGCAGCTCCCCCCGCTTGGCGGTGGCGCTGATACAGAAGAGCGCCTTGGAGGTCGAGCCCGTCTTCAGTCCCGTGGCTCCGGGGTAAAACCGTACAAGACGGTTGGTGTTGGAGAGGGTGAAGCTGCCGTTTCGGATGGTGTCCTGCCAGATCGTTGTGTATTCCAGTATCTTTTCATGGGAGATAAGCTCGCGCGACATAATAGCGATGTCCCTCGCGCTTGTGAGATGCTCCGTCACGGTGTCATCGAGGCCGTTGGTGTTCTCGAAATGTGTGTTGAGCATCTGAAGCTCGCGGGCACGCTCGTTCATTCGCTTGACAAAGGCCTCCTCGCTCCCTGCCACGTGCTCAGCCAGGGCATAGGCGGCATCGTTGGCGCTGGCGATGATCACGCACTTCAAAAGCTCCTCAACGCTCATGGTCTCGCCGGGCTCCAGATAGACCTGAGAGCCGCCCATGCTGGCCGCGGCCTCACTGATGCTGACGCTGTCATGGAGTGAGATGCGCCCCTCGTCTATGGCCTCCATGACCAGCAAAAGCGTCATCACTTTGGTTACGGAGGCCGGCGGAAGTGCCGCATCGGCATTGGCCTCATAGAGCACGGTCCCCGTGGTGGCATCCATCAAAATGGCGGATTTAGCGTCCAAATCAAAGGGATATTCCTCGGCAGAAGCCGAAAACGGGAAGACGAGCAGGAGGGCCGTGAGAATGGCGGCCACAAGGGTGAGAGAGACGGTCTTTTTCATAGCAGACTCCTTTTTTCAGTTAGCATCTGCTATCACTATATGAAGGGGGCGGCGTGAAAATGAGGCGCGCCTCTTTTTTCACAAGTCACGTATTGCTTTTTATCCCGAAGTGTGTTATACTATTCGTATGAAAAACGGAGGTATCGCCAATGTCGGATCAAGAGCATTACCTTGATGAAATAGAGGAGGAGGCGCCCCGCAAGAAAAAGCGCTTCCGCCTGTTTGATTCCCAGCGGGAGGGCCCCGGAGTGGAAAAGGACGAGGAGCCGATCACGCCCGATCTGCGCGGCTTCTTCCGCAGCTTTAAGCGGAACTTTACCAAGCTCGTCCGCGTCAACCTCTTCACCCTCATCGGGAACTTCCCCGTGCTTTTTGCCCTTCTTGGGATATCGGGGCTTTTCAAGGTGGAATATATGACGGCGGTTTCGGGGTATTTTGCCGATCTCCGCACCCAGCTCCTTCTGGGGGCTGAGACAAGCCCCGCCACCATGGCGGTCGTTGGGGCGTTGGGGGCGCAGATCCCCAACAGTGCCATGACCACCGCCTCCTACGTGTTTTTGGGGCTTTCGCTCCTCACCTTTATCACCTTTGGCTTCGTTAAGGTGGGGACCACGTATATTCTGCGGTCGCTTGTGCGCGGAGAACCGGCGTTTATGATGACCGACTTCCGCTATGCCGTCAAGCGCAACCGGAAGCAGGGCTTTATTTTCGGCATCATCGACCTTTTCCTTTTGCTTCTTGTGCCGCTCAACATGGTCACACTGCTCCAGTCCACGGGCACCTTCCTCAATAGCGTTTTCTTCTGGGCCAACGTGGCGATCGCCTTCTTCTATCTTCTGATGCGCCCCTACGTGTACCTCCAGATGATCACCTTTGACCTTAAGCTTACTAAGATCGTAAAGAATTCCCTTCTCTTCTCGCTCCTTGGCTTCAAGCGCAACCTTCTGGCCCTTCTCGGTGTGGCGATCCTTTACCTTCTTACCTTCATTTTCATCTTCGGTCTTGGCGGCGCGCTCCTTCCGCTTGGTGTTGCCATGTTCTTCGTCATCTTTGCCGCCGGCTCCTATATGCACGCCTTTGCCGCCTGGCACAAGATCGAGACCATTATGGTCGCCCCCGCCGAGGAGAGCGAGGACTACTCAACGTCCGAGGCCGAGGCGGAGTAAGACAATAGCTCGGAAACAGTAACAAAACGGTATCCTGCCGCGCTGAGGCGCGGCAGGATCTCTTTTAATGCCGCCACGGTATGGCATTCCCTTCCCACGTAGTCGTGAAACAGGACGATCGACCCCTCACGTGCGTTTTGGAGCACGTTTTTTACTATGGCCGCCGTCCCGATGCCCGACCAGTCACGGGTGTCAACGTCCCAAAGGACGGTGGCATAGCCGCATTGACCGACAAGCGCGAGCATCTCGCTTCGGCAGCTGCCCTCGGGCGGGCGGAAGAGGCGGCACCGCTCCCCCGTCACTCCTTCAATGAGGGCGCCGTTCCTTGTAAGCTCCCCCTCAAAGCTCCCAACACCGATCCCCGAAAGATGCGGGTGGGTGTAGGTGTGGTTTCCTAACTCATGCCCCTCGCTGACAGCGCGCTCTGCCGCCTCTCCGTACTCCTCCAGGTTTTTTCCAATGACGAAAAACGTGGCCTTGGCACCGTATGCGGCGAGAAGGTCCAATACTTCATAGGTGACGCGGGGGTGAGGGCCGTCGTCAAAGGTCAGGGCGATCACCTTTTCCTCGGTGGATACCCGACGGTAGACGGCCCCCTCGGTAGCGGCCGAGGCCCTCCACGGGAAAAGAGCCAGAAGGAGGGCGAAAAGAAGGAGTGCTGTCCGCTTAATCCGCCGCATCGGTCAAGGGGGTCTCCCGCTTGGCGACAAGCTCGTCAAGCGTACCAAAGCGGTAGCCCTCGGCGCGCCACGCCTTGATGAGGGTGGGAAGTATGGCGGCGTTGGTGCTTGAGGTGGGGTGAAGCAGCACGATGGCGCCGTTATGGGTGTTATCCAGAAGCTTCTTCACGGCCGCATCGCAGGACGGCTGGCGGTCATTGTCCCAGTCGGCGTAGGCGATGCTCCAAAAGATGGTTTTATAGCCGTTCTTTTGCGCCATTTTCAGGTTTTCCTCATTGAACCGTCCCTCGGGAGGGCGGTAATACTTGGCCATTTCCCGCCCGCAGCGCTCACGGTAGAGGTCCTCAAGCGCCGTCAGCTCCTTAAGGAAGGCGGCCTCGTCCGTCACCCTTGTCATATCGCGGTGGCGGAGGGTGTGGTTGCACACCAGGTGCCCCTCGTCCCCCATGCGGCGCACGAGGGCCTCGTTTCGTAATATCAGATTATCAAGAATAAAGAAGGCCCCGGGAACGCCCTCCTCTTTCAGAACGTCGAGGATCTTTTCAACGTTCCCGTTTTCATAGCCCGCGTCAAACGTG
>JAFQWT010000026.1 GCA_017407375.1 Clostridia bacterium | reverse complement strand
TCTTTTTTTATTGAAAAAATCTCTTGCCGAAAGCCGCGCTCTGTGCTATAATGTACTATAAATTATTCAAGAAACGAGGAAGCTATGAAGATTCGCGTTGCCATTTACGGCTATGGAAACCTTGGCCGCGGAGTGGAGGCCGCCCTGGCCACTGCCGAGGATATGGAGGCGGTCGGCGTTTTCACCCGCCGCGATCCCGCCACCGTCAAAACGGTCACGGGACTGCCCGTTTTTTCCGCGGACACGCTTCTCTCTATGAAGGACAAGGTGGATGTGGTGATCCTCTGCGGCGGCAGCCGCACCGATCTTCCCGTGCAAACGCCGGCTCTTGCCGCCCACTTCAACGTGGTCGACAGCTTTGATACGCATGCCAGGATCCCCGAGCATCTCGCCGCCGTCAACGCCGCCGCTCTGGCCGCGGGGACGTGCGCTGTCGTCTCGGTGGGCTGGGACCCCGGAATGTTCTCGTTGGCCCGTCTTTATGGCGGTGCCATCCTTCCAAACGGTAAGGATTACACCTTCTGGGGGCGCGGCGTCAGCCAGGGACATTCGGATGCCATTCGCCGTGTGACGGGGGTCGTGGATGCCCGCCAGTACACCGTCCCCGTGGAGGAGGCGCTTGCGGCCGTCCGCCGCGGTGAGGAGCCCGAGCTTACCGCGCGGCAAAAGCACACGCGTGAGTGCTACGTGGTTGCCGAAGCGGGTGCCGACCTTGCTCGCATTGAGGCCGAGATCAAGGCCATGCCCGATTATTTTGCCGATTACGATACCACCGTTACCTTTGTCAGCGCCGAGGAGCTCCGCCGTGACCACGCGGGCATCCCCCACGGCGGCCGCGTGATCCGCACGGGGAAAACGGGTATCGCCTCGGATCACTCCCACGTCATCGAGTACAGCTTAAAGCTGGATTCTAACCCCGAGTTCACGTCCTCGGTCCTTGTGGCCTACGCCCGCGCCGCTTACCGCATGAGCGCCGAGGGGGTCGTAGGCGCCAAGACCGTTCTTGACGTGCCGCCCGTGCTCCTCTCCCCAAAGGGGAGGGAAGAGCTCATCGCCTCACTTGTGTGACGCCCCTTATAAAAAAATAAAAAGAAAACAAAACTTTACATAGGCGGATATTCCGCCACGGAGGTTACTATGGATATCAAATTGACAAGAAACGAAAATCCCGCCCCCCTGACTCCCGAGGATGCCCTGGGCTTTGGCCGTGTATTCAGCGACCATATGCTCCTTTGGGACTGGAGCGCCGAGCGCGGCTGGCACGACCTTCGCATCGTGCCCTTCGCCCCCCTCACGCTTCACCCCGCCTCCACCGTCCTTCATTACGGTGCCGAGATCTTTGAGGGGCTGAAGGCCTACCGCCGTGAGGACGGCGGCGTCCAGCTCTTCCGTCCGATCGAGAACATTCGCCGCCTCAACCGCTCGGCCGAGCGTATGTGCCTGCCCGAGCTTGACGAGAACGAGCTTCTCGAGGCCCTCTTGGCCTTCGTGCGCCTGGAGGAGCGCTGGGTACCGAAGAGCTTTGGCACCTCGCTCTACCTCCGTCCCTTCCTCTTCGGTAACGATGAGCAGCTGGGCGTTCACGCCGTCCACAACGCCACCTTCGTCCTGATCGCCTCGCCCTCGGGCAGCTATTATAAGGAAGGCATTAACCCCGTTGGCATTATGATCGAGTCCGAGGACGTCCGTGCGGTGCGCGGCGGCACGGGCTACGCCAAGTGCGGCGGCAACTACGCCGCCTCCACCCGCGCGGGTGAGCGCGCCGCCAAGGCGGGCTACTCCCAGGTCCTGTGGCTGGACGGTGTGGAGCGCAAGTACATCGAGGAGGTCGGTGCGATGAACGTCATGTTCCGCATCGGCGATGAGATCGTGACCCCCGCCCTTACGGGCTCGATCCTCCCCGGGATCACGAGGAAGAGCTGCATCGAGGTCCTCCGCGCCGAGGGCTATACCGTGAACGAGCGCCTTCTTTCGGTCGACGAGCTGATCGCTGCCCTCGAGAGCGGTGAGCTGAAGGAGGCCTGGGGCTGCGGCACCGCCGCTGTTGTCTCCCCCATCGGCCGCTTTGCGTACGGTGACCGCGTCTATACCGTGAGTGACGGCGGCATCGGTGAGGTGACAAAGCAGCTCTACGATACCCTCACGGGCATTCAGTGGGGCAAGCTCCCCGATCCCGACGGCTGGGTGCTGAAGCTGTAAGAAAAAGTCCCCGTTTCCGAGCGGAAACGGGGACTTTTTTGTCGCTGCCGCGGCGGAAAGGCGGTAAAGGAGAGAAGCGCCCGCCGCGGCGCCTTGTCGCTTATCCCCCGCGGCGCCCCCCGCTCCCCCTCGCCGTCAGCCCCGGAGGGGGCGCCCCCTCCCCGCTTTCTCGCTCTAACGGGATG
>JAFQWT010000025.1 GCA_017407375.1 Clostridia bacterium | reverse complement strand
CCGAGCATTTTGATTACGAGGGGCTGGACGGGACGCTCATCAGCGAGGTGGGGACGCGCCATATGGAAAGCATCTTTTTTCCCATCGGCGCCAACCTCCTGTGCCTTGGCATCTACGTGGTCGCCCTCGGGCTTGTCACCGCGCGGCGGGACATCCTTTTCCGCTTTGCCACGCGCGGCCTTCTGATCGTGGTATGCGTTGAGATGTTCCTTGCGGGGCTTTTGAACGTCATTCAGCTCCACCTTGACGTTGTCATTTCCTCGCGTGACTCCTATCTCGGCTACAAGGAGCGCTGGGAGGAGGCCTTTGCCCTGGCCAAGGAGGGGGAGGAGAGCGAATTTTTCCGTATGGAAAAGCTCAATTACCGCAAGGTAAACGACCCCTTTATGCTCGATTACCGCGGGCTTTCCGGCTCCACCTCGACCCTCAACCGCAAGACCATTGCCTTCCTCGATGCGATGGGCTACCACTCCTACTCACACCTCTCGTGCTACAACGGCATGACCCCCTTTACCGATTCCTTCTTCTCCATCCGCTACGTGGCGGGTGAGAGCACCGACGTCTTCCCCGCGCGCTACGAAAAGCTCTACGATAACGGCGACGTGATGATGTACAAAAACCCCGATGCCCTCCCTGTGGCCTTTGGGGTGTCCCCCGCGGTCAACGGGATCACCTTCTTTGACTACGAGAAGGACAAGGACGGCAACCGCATCGACCCCAACGATGAGCGGGAGATCCACAAGGAGGACTCCCCCTTCGAGCGCATGAATGCGCTGGCCTCGGCCCTCCTTGGCGAGGAGGTCACGCTGTTTGTCCCCCTCACCCACCGCACAAGCTACACGAACGTCACCTTCCAGCGTCCGGGGCGCTACGCCGCCATCAGCCGCTTGAAGACGGCAAGTGTAAGCTTTACTTTACAAGGCGTGGACGGGCAGGAGATATACGCCTACTTCCCCGCCTATTATCCCACCGAGGGCTGTGCCAAAACGGTGGAGTATTCCCTGAACGGGCGGGAGCTTGGCACGCTCTTCCATGGAGAGGAGAGCGGCTACCTCTCCCTTGGCACCTACGAGACGGGCGAGCGATGCACGGTGACCTTCACCCTGGACGAAAAGCCCTTTTATTGCGGCAGCCCCTACTTCTATGCCTTGGACGATGCGGTGTACCGCCGCCTCATCTCCACCCTTTCGGCGGGGGGCTATGCCGTGGACGAATGCACCGAGGACTTCTTCTCGGGGAGCATTACGGTAAGGGAGGGCTTTGAGACCGTCCTCACGAGCATCCCCTACGATGCGGGCTGGCGCGTGACGGTGGACGGCGAGGAGGTCACCACCTACGAAACGCTCGATGCGCTTCTGGCCTTTGACCTTACCCCCGGGGAGCATACGCTCACCCTGCGCTATCTTCCGCGAGAATACGTGGCCGCCCTTGGAATCTCGCTCCTTGGCACCACGGCGCTTTCGCTCATCCTTCTTACCGAGCTATTTCTGAACCGCAAAAAACAAAGGGCGGCTGTGGCCGCCGGAAAGGACATCACGGTATGTACCACCATTTCCGAGGAGAATTAGTGCTCATTGACGGCGCCTCCGTTGTGATCGACTGTGGCGGCGTTGGCTACCGGCTGACGGTGTCGCTCCTGACGGCCGATGCACTTTCCTCCCGCATAGGGAGCGAGGTCAAGCTGCTGTCCCACCTGCAGGTGCGCGAGGACGCCATGGAGCTTTTCGGCTTTTATTCTTCCGAGGAGCTTGAGGTATTCCGCCTGCTCATCGGTGTTTCCGGCATCGGGCCGAAGCTGGCCATTGGCGTGCTTTCCGCCTTCACGCCCGAGAACTTTACCGCCCTCGTCTGTGCCGAGGACGCGCGCTCGATCGCCAAGGCGCCGGGTGTCGGCAGCAAAACGGCGGCGCGCATCGTGCTGGAGCTGAAGGAAAAGCTCACGGGATCGGCGCTTTCCGCCCTACCGACCGCCGGCGCCAAGGGCGCTGCCCCCACCCGCCTCAGCGGTAAGCTCTCCGAGGCGGCCGAGGCCCTCATGGGTCTTGGGTACAGCCGCGCCGAGATCACCGATGCCATCCGCGCCCTGGACACCAGCCGCATGACGCGTGAGGACATTGTGACCGCCGTCCTCAAAAGTAAGGCCAAATTTTAAGGAGGCACCATGGAAACCACGGAATTTGACTTTGAAAACCGCATTTTAACCACGGAATACACGCCAAGCGATTCCGAGATCGACCTCTCCCTGCGCCCCAAGCATCTCGATGAGTACGTGGGACAGGAAAAGGCAAAGGAAAACCTCAATATTTATATTGAGGCCGCCAAGCGCCGCGGTGAGGCGCTGGACCACATCCTCCTTTACGGCCCTCCTGGCCTTGGCAAGACCACGCTCTCCTACATCATTGCCAACGAAATGGGCGTGAACATCCGCACGACCTCAGGCCCCGCGATCGAAAAGCAGGGCGACCTGGCCGCCATCCTCACCTCGCTCCAGGAGGGGGACATTCTCTTCATTGACGAGATCCACCGTCTCTCCCGCTCGATCGAGGAGATCCTTTACCCCGCCATGGAGGACTATTCGCTCGACCTCATCATCGGCAAGGGCCCCTCGGCCCAGTCGATCCGCATTCCTCTTCCCCACTTTACCCTTATCGGTGCCACCACGCGCGCCGGTCAGCTGACGACCCCGCTGCGTGACCGCTTTGGCATCCCGATGAAGCTGGAGCTCTACACGCCCGAGGAGCTGGCGCTTATCGTGCGGCGCAGCGCCTCGATCCTTGGGGTGGAGATGAGCGAGGAGGGCGCCGCGGAGCTGGCCAAGCGCTCACGCGGAACGCCGCGAATCGCCAACCGCCTCTTAAAGCGCATCCGTGACTTTGCCCTTGTCCGTGGAGACGGGCGCATCACCGCCGAGACCGCCCGCGCCGGCCTTGAGATGCTGGAGATCGATGCGCTGGGGCTTGACAATGCCGACCGCCGCATGCTGGAGGCCATCATCCGTTATTATGACGGGGGGCCCGTGGGTCTTGAGACGCTGGCCGCCACGATCAGTGAGGAGGCCGTGACCATTGAGGACGTTTATGAGCCGTACCTGATGCAGATCGGCTTCATGAGCCGCACCCCGCGCGGCCGCTGTGCCACGCGCCTGGCTTACGAGCATCTCGGGATCCGCTTTGGCGGTGGCAGTGGCACGCAAATCTCGATAGATGAGGAATGATGTAAGGACTTCTTTGCATTTTTAGTGTTGTAACTATAACTTTTCTTCCCCACAAATATGGCGCTCTCCCGCCCCCTTGCGGCGGGAGAGCCGTTTTTTTGTGCGCTCATAACAAGAGCGAAAAACGTTGGAACGGTAAAAAAGGCGCGATTTTTGCCAAATTTCTTCTATCTCCTCCGAAGCTATAAAATTCCGTTGCGTTTTTTGAAAAAACTGTCGTTTTTTAGGTAAAAACGGCTATTTGCTCTGGTCTTTTTTCCTTTTTCCTTCTGTCAAGTTGGCAAAGTGCAGAATTTGCGCTTTTTTCTTTTTTGAGTTTTCCACAGGCAAAACTGTGGAAACTGTGAGTAACTTTATCTTTGCATCGCCAAAGAAGCCCTCTTTTTCCACGCCCCGGTCGGAGTTTTCCACATTTTTGATGAGTTTTCCACCGCCAAGCTGTGGAAAACTCTAAAAAGAGGCACTTTCGTCACTTTGCACAAAAGTGCCCGAAAAAACCGTCGCGGAAAAAGAGAGAGGAGTGTTCCCACCCACGAGACACCTCTTTGTGGCATCTCCGCCCTTTCATCCATAAGAAAAAATTATGGAAAATATAAAAAAATCATTCTTTACTTATCGCACGCCGCGGTATATAATATATAAGGTACGGCGGGTGACGGTTGCCGTATCGGCTCAAAACTATCCGTCTGTGAGGAAGCCATGGAACGCTTGATCGGTACCGTTTCCCGCGGGGTGCGCGCCCCCATCATCCGCAACGGGGATGACATTGCCGCCATTGTGGTGGAGAGTGTGCTTGCCGCCGCCAAGAGTGAGAATATTGAATTCCGCGACCGCGACATCGTTGCGATGACCGAGGCCGTGGTGGCCCGTGCGCAGGGCAACTACGCGACGGTCGACCAGATCGCTGCCGATATCGCCGCCAAATTCCCCTCGGGGCACGTGGGGGTCATTTTCCCCATCCTTAGTCGCAACCGCTTTTCCATCTGCCTCAAGGGCATGGCCCGCGGGGCAAAAAAGATCACCCTGATGCTCTCCTACCCCTCGGATGAGGTCGGCAACCACCTCATCTCGCTGGACGACTTGGACGAGGCGGGCATCAACCCCTATTCCGACGTTCTGACCGAGGCCCGCTACCGCGAGCTTTTCGGCTACAAGACGCATCCCTTCACGGGGGTGGACTACGTGGCCTACTACCGTGAGGTCATTGAGAACGAGGGGTGCGAGGCCGAGATCATTCTCGCCAATGACTGCCGCGCGATCCTCCCCTACACGAAAAGCGTCCTTACCTGTGACATCCACAGCCGCGCGCGCTCTAAGCGCCTTTTGAAGGCGGCGGGGGCCGAGGTCGTGCTTGGCCTTGACGACATTCTCAACGAGAGCGTGAACGGCAGCGGCTTCAACAGCGATTACGGTCTGCTTGGCAGCAACAAGGCCACCGAGGACACCGTCAAGCTCTTTCCCCGCGGCGCCCAGGAGACGGTGGACCGCATCGCCGCTGAGCTTTATGAGAGGACCGGCAAGCGCGTTGAGGTCATGGTGTACGGTGACGGCGCCTTTAAGGATCCCGTCGGTAAGATCTGGGAGCTGGCCGACCCGGTCGTGGCCCCCTTCTACACCGCCGGCCTTGTCGGACAGCCGAACGAGGTCAAGCTGAAGTACCTGGCCGACAATAACTTTGCCCACCTTTCGGGCAAGGAGCTGAAGGATGCCATTTCGGACTATATCCGTAAAAAGGACAGCGACCTTGTGGGCCAGATGGTCTCTCAGGGCACCACACCCCGCCGCCTGACCGACCTCATCGGCTCGCTTTGCGACCTGACCTCGGGTAGCGGTGACAAGGGAACACCCATCGTTTGGATCCAGGGCTACTTTGATAACTACACGAACTGATCGCAATATTAATGAAGATACCGCCCGATCTCGGGCGGTATCTTTTTTGCAAAAAACGAGAATATTTCCCCTTTTGTTGTATTTATATTCATTATGCTGTTCTGAGACTGCTCTCTCATCGTTGCATTTATCGCGCGCGTTTCCTTAATAATATAATGTTCGGCGCAGTTCCATGCGCGTTCGATTTCCGCTCCCCTGCATTTGCCCGGGATCGGTTTGCAAAAAAATTCTAATTTTCAGAATATTTTTTCAAAAACCTATTGACAAACAAAAAAAGTGTGCTATAATGAGAGCATCACTAAGGGCGATGCCCACATAATTTTTTTAAGGAGAATTATCATGAAAAAGATCCTTTCGCTCATTCTCGTGGCCGTGATGCTTTGCAGCTCGGTCTTCGCTCTTGCCTCGTGCGGCGGCAACGAGATCATTGTCCGAACCAACGCGTACTTTGCGCCCTTTGAGTACTATGACAGCACCGAAATCGTTGGCGTTGACGTGGACATCATGAATCTTGTTGGCAAGAAGCTTGGCAAAAAGATCGTTTGGAAAGACGGTGATTTCGGCACGATCATTGATAACGTTGCCGAGGGCACCATTGCCGACTGCGGCGCCGCCGGTATCACGATCACCGAAGCCCGCAAGGAAAAGGTGGCTTTCTCGAATCCCTACTACACCTCGATCCAATACGTTGTTGTTCCCGACAGCGTGACGGTTGCCACCAAGACGGTGGACGGCGTCACCTACATTGTTTGGGAGGCCCTGGCCGGCATGAAAATTGCCACTCAGATCGACACCACCGGTTGGATCTACACCGACGGCGAGATCAATGCCACCGAGGACAACGATTACGGTTATGCCGGTGTTCTCTACGGTACCGATTCCAAGCTTGTTGAGCTGCCCGATGCCCAGGCTGCCGTCGACGCCCTTGAGGTTACGGCCGATGTCTTTATTATCGACCAGCTTCCCGCCCAGTACCTTGTGGCCAATTCTTCGAAGTCGCTGAAGGCCTATCCCCTCTACTACTCCGGTTCTGACGGAGAGGCCGATGCTCCCGTCGAAGAGCAGTATGCCATTTGCGTTACCAAGGGCAATGACGAGCTTCTTAACGCCATCAACGAGGTTCTTGCCGAGCTTGGCGAAGCCAAGATCCAGCAGATGGTTATGGAGCACATGGGTCTGTCCGAAAACTAACAACTCAAATATTCAAGGAAAAAGAACCGTGCCCCGGCACAGTTCTTTTTCCCCGTTTTAAAGGATTCTACAATGAGCTTTTTTGAAGAAATCTGGGAGCTTCTCTCATCCTCAAAATATATGGGAATGCTCTTTACCGGTCTTAAGACGACCTTTACCGTTTCGATTTTCTCTGCCCTGCTCGGTCTTCTGATCGGTACGCTCGTAGCACTTGTGGTCATCTCGCCGAGCTCCAAGATCATGAAGCTTCCAAAAGCCATTTGCCGCGTTTACGTAACGATCATCCGCGGAACACCTATGGCGTTGCAGCTTTTTATTATGATGTACGCAATATTTGCCATTCGTGGCTTCCCGCAGGTCATCACGGCAGTCATTGCCTTTGGTATCAACTCAGGCGCATACGTTTCCGAAAGCATCCGCGGAGGCATTCTCTCCGTGGATATCGGCCAGACCGAGGCCGGGCGCGCTTTGGGCCTTCCCAGCGGTGTCACTATGGGGCGGATCGTTATCCCACAGGCCATCAAAAACGTGATTCCTGCTATCGGTAATGAACTTATTGCGCTGATCAAAGAGACCTCTATTGTCAGCATGATCGGTATGTACGACCTCACCCAAGCGGCCAAAGTCATTGGCGCCGGAAACAACATGGCCAGCTACATCGTCCCTATGTCGGTGGCAGCATGCTTCTACCTTGCCATTGTTTATG
>JAFQWT010000024.1 GCA_017407375.1 Clostridia bacterium | reverse complement strand
TTCGGGATGTTCTTCTCCTCGCAGGCGCGGGGGGCACCCATCGAGTCGGCGTGCTGGGAAAGAAGGACGGCGCCGCCGTTGATGAGGGCGAGGGCCTTCTCGTTCTCCTTGGCCTCGTCGTACCAGGAGTTGGTGTACTCGACCTTCATCTGAAGCTCGGGAGCATCGCCGGGAAGCATGGCGGTCATGTTCTCATACGCCATTCTGACGCCAAGGAACCAGGAGGTGTAGCCCGAGATGACCTCAGCATAGGGGAAGGCACCGACGTAACCGACGGTGAGCTTACCGTTCACGATCTTGCCCTCGAAGATCTCGTTCTTCGCATCGAGGGTGTTGTCAAGCTCGTTGACCTCAAAGAGGCCGGCGGCGTACATCTCGGCAAGCTTCATACCGGCAACAAGACCGGCAACAAAGCGGCCCTCGTAGATCGAGGCAAAGGCGTTGTGGTAGTTGCCAAGACCCGAGGTGTGGGCCTTGGTGCCCGTGGCGTGGCAGAACTGCACGCCGGGGAACTCGGCAGCGGCCTTCATGATGTAGTCCTCATGGCCAAACGAGTTGGCAAAGATGACCTGGCAGCCCGCCTCAACAAGCTCGACGGCGGCATCGTAGCAGGTGTCGTCCTCGGGAATGTTGGTCTTGATGATGAGCTGATCCTCGGTGAGGCCGAGAGCCACGCGGGTGCGCTCAGCGGCGTCAAGGAAGTTCTTGTCGTAGGTGGAGTTCTCGTCGTGCAGGCAGATCAGACCAAACTTGATGTCGGCCTTCGCCACGGGGGTGAGAAGCAGGGGGGCCTCTTCACCGCCGCAGGAGGCAAACACCGCGCAGCAGCCAACCAGCATGACAACGGCCAGGAGCAGGGAAAGGATGCGTTTCATTGTTGATTTCCTCCAAAGAAATTTTTTATTATTACAGGGTCGCCCCTTGTAACCAACAAGAATACTTCTATATCATACATCAAAAGGATGAAAAAAGCAAGCCCTTTTTTGACGAAAAACAGAGAATGCCGCGCGCCGGCGCGTACGCGAGGGGCGTTTGCCCCCGAAAAACAAGGGAAAATCCCTCACGGCTCCGGGGGGACGGACGCGGCCAGGGAGACGTTTTTGTAACGCTTGTCCGCCGTGACCTCGGCAAGGACGCAAAGCGCGGGCGGGAGCGTAAGGGGGGCCTCCTCGCTCGGAAGCTCGACCTCCAGCACCGCCGTCCTTTGCCAGAAGGGATAGACGTCGATCTCCAGAAGGCGGCCGCCGTAGGGGAGCGAATAGCGCACCTTGGTAATGGGGGAAAGGGCGGGGTCGGCACGGCGGAGCAATGCCTCGTACTCCTCCGCCCCGATGCGGCGCTCGTCCTCCTTTGCCGCAAGGTCGGTCAGGCGGCGTTTTTCGGTATGGGTGTATTCCACGCCCTCCGCCCCCTCACGGCGGCGCACACGGGCCGTCACCCCCTCCTCGGAGAGGAGATAGGTCTGCGTGATGGCATCACACGCCGCGCCCTCGGCCAGCAGCCACTCCGCAGACGGCATGGCAATGAGAAATTTGCGCTCGATCTCAATTCCCTTGGGCATACGGTGGCTCCTTACAGCGTAATAAGTACATTCCTAATTATAATACCTTCCCGCCGAAAAAGCAAGCATCTTTGCAAAGGTCATTGACAAGCGCCGGGATTTATGCGCCCGCACGGACAGAGCACCGCCAAGCGGCCAAGGCAAGAGAAAGCGCCCCTGCTCCCCTACGATAGCACCGCCCTCTCCGAAGCCAATGTAAAGAAAACCGCCCATCGGGCGGTTTTCTTTATGACGGGGTCCCCTCCTTGAAGGTATCGGGATCAAACGAGGGGATCTGCGTTGCCGTGGCGTTGCGACGGCTTTCCTCATACCAGGCGGACGTGGCATAGCCCTTGACGGTCTCAACAGCCGCCCACGTGCCGTTGGTTTTTTGGAGTCTCGTCCTATAGATGGGATGCACGGCCTCCCCGATGGGGACGGTGGGGTTACCCGGCTTGCTGTTGTTGCCCCAGATATTGATGGCACCGCGCTCGCCGAGGTAAACGGAGGTCGTAAACACGTAATACTCGGTATCGCTCACAAACTGAATGAGAAAGGTCAGATTACTGGCCGCCAGACCGAAGATATCGGTCAGCTCCTCACTCTGGGTGACCGCCATACTGCCAAGGGTATCGCGCCCCTGCCACGTCAAGCTGCCCTTTTTTCGAGCGGCGATCTGCTCGTTGAGGTAGGAGCCCTTGGCGTTCAAGCCGTGCTCGGTATGCGAGACGATGTTTTCAATAAGGGAAATATGGTCCTCACCGATCTCGCTGTCGGTGGGGAGATCGCCCGAGCCCGCCCAGTTGAATTCGCCAAGGCGGACGGGCATCTCCAGCGAGGAGAGGGTAGGCCCGAGGTTGGCGTAATTCCACGTGGCGTAAACACCGCCGACCGAAAACACGAGCGAAAGCAGAAGGAGGAGAGCCGACAGGCGCTTCATGACCGCCCCTCCTTATCGCTGCCCGGCAGTGGGTACAGCAGCAGGCGCCATTCCCGCTCCTTACGGAGCTTGGCCTCAAGAAGGGGAGTGGCGATCATGGCGAAAACGATAAGACCGATGCAGAGCCAGCCGGCGGGAGACTGCATAAAGAGAATGAAGCTGCCGACGTACGGAATGCGCTGACCGCTGTAAAGCGCGCGCATCTGCTCATAGAGCACGGGGAAGCGGTCGGGCGCCTCCACGGCGTCCCCCTGCAGGCGGAAATGCCGACAGTCGGGGTGGGCGGCGTTCGGCTCCTCGATCTCCACGATCCGATGGACGATCATCATGCCGTCGGTCTCATAGACCACAACGTCATAAAGCTCAAGCTCCATCTCGTCGGGGAGCTTTTCGGTGCGGATGAGGTCAAAGATCTGGATGCGGTCATCGATGCCCGCCGCATGGAGATAGGCATTCTTCTCATGCACCTCGGCCATGGAGCCGGTGCGCACCACGCGGTAAACGGGAAGCTCGCCCACCGGCTGGCTCTCCCCGCGGCCAACGGCAAGGGAGGCAAGGAACACGGCGACAACAACCAAGCAGACGATGCCGGAAAAGGCATAGTCCAACAGCTTGACTATTCGCTTTGCTTCCCTTCTCTTGCCCTGCGACCGCAAGATCTTACCGTCCTCCGCTCCCGCACGGATGAGGCGGATCTCAAGAGTCGCGATCACCGATACGCAGACCACCGAAAGGATGGTCATCAGAGCGAAAACGATCAGGCAGAGAAAGAAGACGTACGTCCGGTAATCGCCCATGCTTCCCTCTCCTTGGAAACGGCTTACGGCAAGACACAGTCCCGTGCCTTGCCGTAGCGCGCTTGTTTTTATCGGTTATTACTGAGTGACGGTGCCGTCGGTCACACGGACAACGATGTTGCCGCTCAGCGCATCGCGGAAGGCGTCATGCTCGGCCTTGGTGTCAAGCACAAAGTCCCCGTTGAGAGTGATCATCGTCTTGAGAGCATCCTCGTTCAGCGTGTAGGTAAAGATAGGAGCATCGTCCTCGTCGACCCCCGGGGTCCAGGTAACGTTGGCAGCAAAAGGCGCAACATAAGCGGGGTCAAACGTGAAGATGTCCTTCGCGGTGCCCTCGGCGCTGTAGTTGCCTTCAGCATCCATCTTATAGGCCATCGTGGTGGTCGTGCCGAAGTAGTATCTGGTGGGCACGGCGTTCTCCTTAACGGTCTTCGGAGCGTTGTTGGCGGGCTTGAAGGTGATCGTCAAATGGATGGGGTTACCGTCATTCGAGGCAAACTTCAGCAGGGCCTCATGGTCCTCGTTGGCCTGGTCGACCGTCAGAACGAGGTTGGACGTGACGGTGTAAACGCCGTTGGCCCCCGTCAGGGTGGCGTCGGCAATGGTGACCTTGGACTCGGCAAAGACGTCAGCAATGTCATCGGTGCCCGCGTAGGTCCACGTGGCGTACACGCCGCCGATGGTAACGCAAAGCAGAAGGGCGATCAGAACACTGAGCTTTTTCATGGGTTTTCTCCTTAAAAAATAATTTCGCTTGGAAACACCTCTATTATAAGCACACGCCGTGCGTTTGTCAAGAGGGTAAAAAAAATAATAGCGCAACGCCGTCGCATCTTTGTAAAGGTCATTGACAAGCGCCGGGATTTGTGCTATACTCTTGGCGTTGATGGGATATAGCCAAGCGGTTAAGGCACGGGACTTTGACTCCCGCATCTCGTTGGTTCAAATCCAACTATCCCAGCCAGAAAAAAGCACTTGCAGGCGCAAGTGCTTTTTTCAATGAAGCGCGCTGACGCGCATGAAGCGAGTTGCACAGCAACTCGTGAAGCAGGGCTTTGCCCAATGAAGTTTTCGCTTTTCGCAAGGGAAAAGTCAGACGCACGCCCCTAAAATCAAGGAATTTTTCGTGTTTTTCTTGTCATAGGGCGGCCGGCGTGTTATAATGCAAAAAAGCATGAGGGGCCGCCCCTCGTTTACTGCAAAGGAGAACGCTTATGCTTACGATCACGTCGCCGAAGCCGGGGGAGACCGTCAGGATCCAGTCTACGGTACAACAGCAGTTTCTGGACTCCGACCGCACCAAGGTCAAGGATGCCTCGTCCTACGCATGGCTCTCCCTGGAGTTCAAGACCCAGCGTGACCGCTCGCTGGGGGCTGGGCTGACCGTCACGTGGGAGCCGTGCTGCGAGGCCACGCTGGAGATCTCCGAGGACGAGGGCTTTTCCTCTCCCCTCACCCTTTCCGGTAAGGGCGAGTGCTTTGTCACGGTGCTGAAGCTTGCCACGCGTTACTTTGCCCGTGTCAGGACGGCAACCGAATGCTCCGAGACCGTTTCCTTTACCACCGAGGACCGCGCGCCCCGCTTCCTCACGGTGGAGGGCGCCACCAACGTCCGCGACTGCGGCGGCTGGAAAACGAAGGACGGGCGCCGTGTCCGCCAGGGGCTCTTCTACCGCGGCTCCGAGATCGGCGGAAGGATCAACGCCACCGAGGAGGGGCTCCGCACGCTGCGTGAGCAGCTTGGCATCCGCGCCGTGCTCGATCTGCGCGGGCCGACGGCACAGCCCAAGGATCCTCTCGGCGCCGACTATTATCTGAACGTTCCCTTCTCCGCCTATCACAACGGGATCTACATTCTGCCGACGATGCACGATGTCTTCAAATTTCTGGCCGACAAGCGCCATTACCCGATGTACTTCCACTGCATGGGCGGTGCCGACCGCACGGGAACGATCGCCTTTCTTGTGAACGCCCTGCTCGGCGTTTCGGAAACCGACCTTGCCGACGACTTTGAGCTGACCACGCTCTCGCTTTTCGGTGTGCGGAGCCGCAACAGCCAGAGCTATCTTGGGCTTTTGTCCGCAATTGCGGCCTATGACGGCGAGACACTTTCCGAAAAGGTGGAGAATTATCTTCTGGCGGCGGGTATCACCGAGGAGGAGATCGCCACGATCCGCGAGATCTTCTTAGAGGACTGATTCTGCTCGGTTTGTAAACAAAACCTTGCGTTTTTTGGAATTTTGCGGGGAGGCCCTGCCTTTTTCGCTTGTTCCGAGGTGCGGTCCGCCGTGGCGACCACCGCGTGAAAAAATTCAAATTTTAATGAGAAGACCGCATTTTCTGCGGTTTTTTCATTTTCTCTTGCTTTTTTGCAAAAAATGTGCCATAATAATTAAAGATGTTACCCCTCACTATTACAATGTAAGGAGCTACACCAATGAAAAAAGAGATCCAACTTGATGCCAACGGGCATCGCAAATTCGGCATAAGGGACAAGCTGGCCTATGCCGCCGGCGACCTTGGCTGCAATATGAGCTTTTCGCTCAAGAGCACTGTCCAGACCTTCTGGCTCGTTTACATGATGCTGGAAACGGGCCTGCTCTCCGCCCTGCTTCTCATCGTCCAGATCTGGGATGCCGTGAACGATCCCCTGATCGGCACGCTCATCGACCACGACAAGAGAAAGTATCGGATCGGCAAGTTCCAGACCTACATCTTCATCGGCGCCTGCGGTCTGCTTGTCGGCGGGGCGATGGTCTTTTTACCCTTCCCGAAGGCCCCGCTCGTTTTGAAGGCCATTCTCTTTATCCTCGGCTACATCGTCTGGGATGCCTTCTACACGATCGCCAACGTTCCCTCCGGCTCGATGCTCTCGGTGGTGACCGAGGACGCGGGGGAGCGCGCCCAGCTTTCGACCTGGCGCTCGATCGGCTCGATGATCGGCAACCTTCTGCCGAACATCATCCTGCCGATGCTCATCTGGCGCAAGGTGACCTACGACGGCACGACCGGCTTCCTTGAGAACATTGTGGTTCCCGAGGGCGCCGAGGACAAGTTTGCCCCCGAGAACTTCCACCACTTCCCCGCGGGCACCGAGAATGCGGGCCAGGCCTACGTGAAGGGGGACGAGGTCCTCAACCCCCTGACGGGCAGCCCGATGGAGATCCTGCTTGGTGAGCGCGTCTTCTGGGCGGCGCTTATCATGGGCATCCTCGGCTTCCTTGCCTTCCTCTTTATGATCAAGATGATCACGGTGCGCGTGGACGAGAGCCAGGTCAAGACCACCGCGGGCGGCGGCAAGATGAACATCTTCCACGCCTTTGGTAAGTTTATGAAGAACCGCCCCGCCGTCGGCGCTACGCTGGCCGCGATGGGTATGTTCCTCGGCATGAACGCCGCCACCACGGCGACCACGATCATGTTTGCCACCTACTTCCAGATGGCCTCGCTTTCGGGCGTTGTGCAGATGATCGGCTTCCTTCCGATGCTCTTCTTTATGCCCTTCATCACGAAGATCGTCAAGAAGTACGGCAAAAAGGAGTCCTCGGTGGTCGGCACCATCGCCTCGATCGGCGGTGCCGTCATCATGATGATCTTCCCGCTCATCGGCAACAAGATGGCGGCGCTGGCCGTCTACCTCATCGGTCTTGTGATCTACGGTGTCGGCATGGGTGTTTACACCTGCGTGTCCTGGGCCATGATGGGCGATGCCATCGACTACAACGAGTGGAAGTACGGCACGCGTGAGGAGGGCACGGTCTATTCGCTCCATTCCTTCTTCCGCAAGCTGGCGCAGGGCATCGGCCCGTCCGCGGTGCTGCTCCTTATGGGCTGGCTCGGTTACCAGTCGAGTCTTGGCACCATCGGTCAATCGGAGACGACGGCGCACAACATGTGCTGGCTGGTCGCGGCCCTTTACCTCTTCAGCGCGGTGGTCCAGTTCATCGGCCTTGCCGTGATCTACAACCTCGACAAGAAGACGCTCGACACCATGACGGCGGAGCTTGCCGAGAGAAACGGCACCGCCACCCCCGAGGCGGAAGCGTAAGCTACGACATTTTGAGGCGCCTGACCGTATCGGGCGCCTCTTTTAAGGAAAGGAAATGCTATGAGAAACGTTATCAACCTGAATAAGGACTGGCTCTTTGTCAAGGACACCGCCGACATTGCGGTGCGCGAGGGGGAGCGCGTGGACCTGCCCCACTGCTTTAACGCCATTGACGGTCAGGACGGCGGAAACGATTACTTCCGCGGCTCCTGCCTTTACGTAAAGACCCTAAGGCGCGCCGAGCTGCCCGCGGCCGACCTCTACTATCTTGAATTCCGCGGCACGAATTCCTCGGCCGACCTCTATGCCAACGGCGAAAAGCTGGCCCATCACGACGGCGGCTACTCGACCTGGCGCGTGAACGTCACCGAGGCGCTCGGCGACACCTGCGAGCTGGCGCTGATCGTTGACAACTCCCCCTCCGACAGCGTCTACCCCCAGATGGCCGACTTCACCTTCTACGGCGGTGCCTACCGTGACGTCAACCTCATCTGCACGAGCCGCGCGCACTTTGACCTTGACTATTACGGCGCACCTGGCCTTATGATCACGCCGACCGTCAACGGCAAGGACGCCCGCGTGGAGGTGCGCAGCTTCCCCGTGGGACTTACCGAGGGCCTCACGCTGGCCTATACCCTTTACGATAAGGACGAGAACGAGCTTCAAAGGATCGTGACCTCGGCGGATACCGCCGTTTTCGAGATCGCCGACGTGCATCTCTGGCACGGCCGCCGCGATCCCTACCTCTACTGCTGCGAGGTGGAGATCCTTGCGGGGGATGAGGTGCTTGACAACGTGTGCAGCCGCTTTGGCTGCCGCAGCTTTGAGATCGACCCCGATCGCGGCTTTATCCTCAACGGTGAGGAGTATCCCCTGCGCGGCGTTTCGCGCCATCAGGACCGCTGGGGCGTGGGTAACGCCCTGCTTCCCGAGCACCACCGCGAGGATATTGACCTCATTCTTGAGGTCGGCGCGACCACGATCCGCCTGGCGCACTACCAGCACGACCAGTATTTCTACGACCTTTGCGACGAGAGCGGGCTTGTCATCTGGGCCGAGATCCCCTACATCTCGAAGCACATGCCGCTTGGCCGTGAGAACACGATCTCCCAGATGAAGGAGCTGATCGCGCAGAACTACAACCACCCCTCGATCGTTGTGTGGGGCCTTTCGAACGAGATCTCGATCGGCGGCTCGGACGAGGATCTGCTTGAGAACCACCGCATCCTCAACGATCTTGTGCACGAGATGGACAAGACGCGTAAGACGACGATCGCGGCGGTCTCAATGTGCAAGCTGGACGACCCCTACCTCCTGATCCCCGACGTGGTCTCCTACAACCACTACTTCGGCTGGTACGGCGGCGACACCTCGATGAACGGCCCGTGGTTCGATAAGTTCCACGAAACGCATCCCACGATCCCGATCGGCTGCTCGGAATACGGGTGCGAGGCCCTCAACTGGCACACGAGCGAGCCGAAGCAGGGCGACTACACCGAGGAATACCAGGCCTACTACCACGAGGAGCTGATCAAGCAGCTCTTTACCCGCAAGTATATGTGGGCCACGCACGTGTGGAATATGTTTGACTTTGGTGCCGATGCCCGCGCCGAGGGCGGTGAGAACGGCCAGAACCATAAGGGCCTTGTCACCATTGACCGCAAGTACAAGAAGGACGCCTTCTACGCCTACAAGGCCTGGCTCTCGGACATCCCCTTTGTGCATTTGTGCGGCAAGCGCTACGTGGACCGCGTGGAGGACGTGACGCGTGTGACGGTCTACTCCAACCTCCCCGAGGTCGAGCTGTTTGCCAACGGCGAGAGCGTTGGAAAGAAGACGGCCGAGGACCACTTCTTCTACTTTGACGTCAAGAACGAGGGCGAGACTCACCTGGTGGCCAAGGCGGGCGAGCTTTCCGACGAGGGCACCATCCGCAAGGTGGCCGAGAGAAACATGGATTACGTCCTTGTGGAAAAGGGCGCCGTCCTCAACTGGTTTGACATCGACGCTCCCGAGGGACGCTTCTCCCTGAACGACAAGATCAGCGACATCATCGCCACAAAGCGCGGCAAGCTCTGGCTCATCGGTATGGCGCTGAAGCTGAAAAAGAAGATGAACGCCGGCAAGAAGAAGGGCGAGAAGAAGTCGGGTGGCTTTGACGTTGACCTCAGCGGTGGCAACGGTGCCGATATGATGCAGATGCTGGGCGGCTTCTCGGTGCTGCGGCTGACGAGCATGATGGGCATGATGAACGTCTCCTTCACCAAGGAGGAGCTGCTCAAGATGAACAAAAAGCTCAACCGCATCAAGCGCCCCGTCAAGAAGGGTTAATTTGCAAGGTATCGTTTACAAAATTGGATTTTTCATTCACCCGTAGCGAAAAAACGGGGGAGGCGCCTGCGGGCGCCCTCCCCGTTTTTTCTTTGGCTGTGAGCGTTTTGTCCATAAATCCTATCCCGATGGTTATTGACACGAAAAAAAAGCGTGGTATAATCAAGGTAGAGCACTTCCTTAAAATAAGGAAAGCAAATCCAAGCAAGAAGGAAAAACGAGTATGCATAACGACGGTACGAATCTCCTTTGGTATAAGCAGCCCGCCAAAAACTGGATCGAGGCGCTGCCCCTTGGCAACGGGCGCATCGGCGCGATGGTCTACGGTGGCGCCGCGCACGAGCGCATCTCGCTGAACGAGGACACGCTGTGGAGCGGCGGTCCCCTCTTTTACGAAAACAAGAACGCCCCCGAGGTCTTCCGCCGTGCGCGGGAGCTGGCGCTGGAGCGCCGCTATCCCGAGGCCGAGCTTTTGCTGGAGGACGAGTTCACAAACCTCACCTCCCAGCTCTATCTCTCGCTCGGTGAGCTGCGCCTTGATATGGAGCATGAGGAGGCGGTGGAGAACTACACCCGCGCGCTTGACATCTCGACAGGGCTCCACACCGTGGAGTACGACTGCGGCGGCGCGCACTACAAGCGCGAGTGCTTTGTCAGCGCGCCCGACGGCGTGATGGCGATGCACCTCACGACCGACCATCCCGAGGGCATGACCTTCACCTTCTCTCTGGTGCCCTCGCTGGATGCGACGGTCAGCCACACCAACACCTCGGTCTCGCTTTACGGCAACTGCATGCTGGCCAACCACTTCTTCGGTGCGGAGCCCCCCGTGCGCGGCACCCTCGATTACGGTGTGGAGGATAAGGACAAGGGCATTGGCTACCATGCCGAGGTGCGCGTCCTGACCGACGGCAAGAGCGAGATGCGCTGCGGCTCCCGTATCTTCGGGGCGAAGAGCGCGACCCTCTACTTCAACGTCCGCACCAGCTTCAACGGCTGGGACAAGCACCCCGTCCTGGAGGGTAAGCCCTACCGTGAGCCCTGCCTCGAGGAGCTGGCAGCCGCGGCGGCCAAGCCCTACGAGGAGCTGAAGGAGGCCCACGTGGCCGACCACCGCTCGCTCTACGACCGCGTGTCGCTGGAGCTTGGCGGGGGGGACGAGCGCCTTGCCCCGACCGACGAGCGCCTTTACGCGCATGAGGCGGGGGGCGAGGACCTGGCGCTTTACGCGCTCTACTTCAACTTCGGGCGGTATCTCATCATCACCGCCTCGCGCCCCGGCACCCAGCCCGCCAACCTTCAGGGCATCTGGAACGATGCGGTGGTGCCGCCGTGGAGCAGCAACTACACGACCAACATCAACGTGGAGATGAACTACTGGCCGACCCTGCAGGTCGACCTTGCCGAGTGCTATGAGCCGATGCTCAAGATGATCGCCGAGATCGCCGAGAGCGGCAAGCGCACGGCCAAGGAGTATTACGATGCTCCCGGCTTCACCTGCCACCACAACACCGACCTCTGGCGTATGACCACGCCCGTCGGCTCGCACCGCCGCCACTGCGCGCTCTTTGCCTTCTGGCCGCTGGCCTCGGGCTGGTTTATGCGCCACGTGTGGGAGTATTACGAGTACACGGGGGACCGTGAGCATCTTGAGCGCTTCTTGCCCGTCCTTAAGGGCGCGGCGGAATTCTATGCCGCCACCCTGGTCGAGGACCACGACGGCACGCTGGTGATGGCGCCCTCGACCTCCCCCGAGAACGATTTTATCACCGTGGACAACATCCGCTGCTCGGTCTCCGCCTCAACGACCATGACGCAGGCGATCATCCGCGACGTGTTTGAGATCTACATCAAGGCCACCGAAATACTCGGCAAGGAGGGCGATGCCTTTGCGGCAGAGCTGGCATCCCTCCTGCCCCGCCTGCGCGGCTTTGCCATCGGCAGTGAGGGCGAGCTGCTCGAATGGGCCGAGAACGTGAAGGAATACCAGCCGAACCACCGCCACATCTCGCACCTCTACGGTCTGCACCCCGCGCGCATGATCTCGCTGGAGGAAACGCCCGAGCTGGCCGAGGCGTGCCGCATCTCGCTCCTCCGTCGCGGGGACGACAGCACGGGCTGGGCGATGGGCTGGCGCATCAACCAATGGGCGCGCCTTCGGGACGGCGACCACGCCCTGCGGCTCCTTGACACCCAGCTCAGGATCTCCACCTGTGACGTCATGAAGATCACGGGTGGCGGCACCTACATCAACCTCTTTGACGCGCATCCCCCCTTCCAGATCGACGGGAACTACGGGGCCTGCGCGGGCATTGCCGAGATGCTCCTGCAAACCAAGAGCGACGGCTCGCTTGACATCCTCCCTGCCCTGCCCTCCGCCTGGCGGCGCGGCAGTGTCCGCGGTCTGCGGGCGCGCGGCGGCAAAAAGGTGGACATCACCTGGGATCAGGATACCGGTAAGGTCGAGGTCAAGGAATACTGAAAAATGTGCCGTAGGACACCGTCCTGCGGCACATTTTTTCGTTGCGGAGCGAAAAACTTTCGTTCCCCGCGCCATTGACATTCAGGGAGCTGTGTGCTATCCTTGGTATAGACCTATCACGAAAAAGGAGACCGCTATGTCATACGGCATTACCCCCAACGATTTTTCGGCCGTTGCCAAAACCGACAGCGAGGCGATCCGCCTGGCCGTTGCCGCCGCGAAGGAAACGGGTGAGGACCGCGTGGTGATCCCCCGCAAAAACCTGCGCACGGGAAAAAACGTATGGGAGATCGACTCGGCCATTCTGCTCCCCTCGGACATCGAGATCGTGCTTGACAACTGCACGCTCCGCCAGGCCGACGGCTGCTTTGATAACGTGTTCCGCACCGCTGTGACCGACACCGAGGAGCGGGGCCGCCGCTCGGCCCGCCAGAGAAACGTCCACCTCACGGGGCGGGGCAACGCGGTGATCGACGGCGGCGTCCACAACGGGCTGACCGAGAAGACCTCACTGAAGAACGGCCTTCCCCACGTCAGCAAGAACAATATGATCCTCTTTACCAACCTCGAGAGCTTCTCGATCACGGGCATCACCTTCCGCGATATGCGCTGGTGGGCGCTCCAGCTTGTCTTTGTCTCGGAGGGACGGCTCCGCGACCTTACCTTTGATGCGCGCGACAACGTGCCGAACCAGGACGGCATCGACCTGCGCGTGGGATGTCACAACATCACCGTGGAGAACGTCACGGGCTACGCGGGTGACGACCTCATTGCCCTCTCGGGCTTTTCGGGTGCTGAGCGCCGCCACGGTTATTGGGTCGAGGGCATGGCCTCCGACATCTCAAACGTGCGCATCCGCAACGTCATCGGTACCTCGGTCACCAAGGCCGTGATCGCCCTCCGCAACAACGACGGGATCCTGCTCCGCGACATCGATATTGACGGTGTGACCGACCTCTCGGGCAATGGGGCACGCAAAAGCGCCCCCTACGCCGTGGTACGCATCGGACAGAAGTATTACGGCAGTCTCAGGTTCTCCAAAATGGGCGAGACGTCACGCATCTCGGTGAGGAACGTCTTTGCCGCCCACGGAGATGCCGTGATGGTCAACGTCACGCTTGATAACGCGGTGTTTGAAAACCTCTTCCTCGGCGAGGAGGCGAAGTCCGCCTTCACCACAAGGAGTGACTGGAAGGCCTCGGGCGCTTCCCTGCGGAACGTGACGGTGCGCGGCGTCTTCTGCGATGCGGCCAACCGCTCTCCCCTGCCGCTTGTGGAGCTTGTGCGCGTGGAGGAGGACGAGTACCTTGAAAACGTGCGCATCACGGAGGTCTCCGCCCCTGCCGAGCGGCAGCTGCTACACAACGAATTCCTGTCGGGACTTACCACCGATCTTTAAGCCAAGGGCGCCCAAAGGGCGCCCTTTTTTCTTGACTTTTTCAGCGTCGTGTGCTACAATTCTCCTAGTACACTCTGAAAGGATCCTTATGAGCATCATTCGCCCTCTCATTGAAAACGTCATCGTCCTTTTCGTTATGATGGTCCCCGGCATTCTCCTAAAAAAATGCCGCCTTGTGACCGAGGAGTTCGGCAAGGGGATATCCAACCTCGTCCTCTACATTGCCCAGCCCGCCCTGATCCTTTATGCCTACCTCGCCTACGAGGGGGAGGGAGACATCTGGATCAACTCGCTGTGGGTCTTGCTCTTTTCGGTGGTGGCCCACGCCCTCTTTGCCGCGGTGGCGCTCCTCTGCTTCCGCCGTGCCGAGGACGGGCGGCGGCGGATGCTCCGCTTTGTCACCGTCTTCTCGAACGCCGCCTTTATGGGGATCCCCCTCATCAGCGTGATCCTCGGGCCCGAGGCCACGATCTACGCCTCGGTCTACAACATCACCTTCAACGTTTTCCTTTGGTCGCTGGGCGTTTATTTCTGCACCGCGCGGCGCGATGAGGACGGGGACGGCACGCCCGACGGTGAGGTCAAGCCGCGCTACACCATCTCCCCCCTGCGGGTGGCGCTCCATCCCGTCAACGTTGCCTCGGTGCTGGGCATCGTGCTTCTCCTTTGCGGGGTCCACACCCACACTCCGGCCCTCGTCCTTGACTGCCTGGATATGCTGCGCGCTCTGGTGGCCCCCCTCGCCATGGTGGTGATCGGCCTGCGGGTGGCGGGCATGAGCTTTCGCGGTGCCTTCCGTGACAAGTACCTCTACCTCTTTCTTGCCCTGCGGCATTTCCTCCTGCCGACGGCCGTCCTGCTTGTGTTCCTCCTCTTTAAGCTCGTCGGCCTCCCGATGAGCGACACGGTCGTGACCGTGGTCCTGCTCCTGGCGGCCACGCCCGCCGCCACCTCCGCCACGATGTTTGCCGAGAAGTACGACTGCGATGCCACCTACACCAGCCGCACCGTGACGGTCTCAACGCTCCTGTCGCTTGTCAGCATGCCCCTCCTTATGATGCTGTCCGATGTGATGTTAAAATGGTAAGTTTCGTTTACATAACAAGAAAAAAGAGCCGTTATGGCTCTTTTTTCTTGGTTTTTTTGTGGTTGAGGAGCCGCGCGACGGGCGGGCGCCGGACCTTCATAGCGCCCACGGGGCAGAACTCCTGACAGCAGAAGCAGCGGATGCAAAGCCCACGGTCGATGACGGGGAGCTTATGCTTCATGGTGATGGCCTTGGCGGGGCAGACCGCGGCGCACTTGCCACAGCCGATGCATTCGGTCTTCCTGGCTGCGGGGCGGGAGGCAAGCAGGCGCGGGGCCAGCTTCCCTGCGAGCTTACCGAGGACGCCGGGGAGCATATTCTCAAACTCCACGACCGAGCCGCCCTCGATCAGCCGGAAGTCGGGCACGCAAAGGGAACGGAAGGCACCGTCTACCTCGACGTCCTCTATCCCCGCGGGAGAAAGGCCGCGGCGGACGGCAGCGGTAACGGTGGGAACGCGCTCGGGCGCAAGGCCCATGAGGTGCGCGGCCACGATATCGAGGGCATAGGGCGAGGGGGAGGCAAGGAGCGCGCCGACCGCGCGGGGGTCTCCCGCCGTCGGGCCGTTGCCCTCCATACCGACCACCGCATCAACCAGCGAGAGGCGGCATTTCCAGAATTCGTTGAGGTCAACGAGCATATCGGCAAAGCGCGAGGCCTCAGGGTGGCTGAAGTGGTACTCTAGCTTCAGGGTGCCGGGGATCGTACCGAAAAGGTTCTTTACGGCGCCCGAGTAGCCCATCATGCCGTGGGTCTTGAGCTTGGCAAAGTTGATGATGGCATCCGCCTCACGGAGCCAGCCGACGGCGGTAAAGCGG
>JAFQWT010000023.1 GCA_017407375.1 Clostridia bacterium | reverse complement strand
GTGCCGTAAAAAAGAACCGCGCGCCGCTTTTGCGGCTCGCTTTTCTTATGCTTATTCCTCTCGGAGGGCCTTTGCGGAGTAGGCGCGGGTGCAGGCGAATTTGCCGGCGGCATCGCGGGCAACGAGGAAGAAGGCAGACTCATGCTCACGGACCTCAAAGGAGGCCGTGAGAGAGGTCTTTCCCTCCTCGGCGCGGACGATGCAGGGCTGGCGGCGGATGTCGGGATGGTAGGAGACCGAGACCGCTTCCCTTGCCTTGACGTACACGCGGCCGTCCTCGTAATACACCTCGTCAAAGAGGGGGCCCTCGGAGGCGTAGAAATCACCGTTTGTCAGGGCCGCAAAAACGGCGGGATAGGTGAGGGCGGGCGCCTTGATCATGGTAAAGCCGCCAAAGGAATCCTCGGTGCGGTTGTGGTTATCGTCAGCGGCGACGGCATAGGGGAGCTTGCCGCCGCGGATCATATCGGAAAGGACGTGAAGGTTCTCATCGAGGCACCCCGTGTAAAGCGAGCCGTAATTGACGACCTCCATGGCGTGGAAGCCCTCGTAGGCCATATACTCGGGATAGGATTCGAGCGACCAGGCGGGGTGGTTGTAGGTGATGAAGTAGCCCGCGCGGCGGCCGATGGCGATGGCCTCATTGATGCACGAGGGTGTGTAGTCACGGACGAAATCCACGCTTTCCTCATCGTATTTCACAAGGGGGACATACTCCTCCTTGAAGCCCCAATGGTAAAGGCGGCGGTGCCAGAGCACCTGCTTGGTATCCTCCATGGTGGGGGCGAGAAAGCAAAGATGGCAATTCCGCTTTTGCGAGAACACGGTGAGCGCGGGGTCGGGATCGACGACCGAAAGCTCAAAGCCCGTGAGGGGGAGAAAATCCTCGCCTGCCAGCTCGGGGTGCGGGATCATAATATCGTGGTCGGTGTAGGCAAGGATGCTGTACCCCCGCTCCTTGTAGCGCGCCTTGGCCTCCTCAGGCGTCCATGCCCCGTCCGAGACGGTGGTGTGAGAGTGCAGGTTGGCCTTGTACCATTGCCCCTCGGCGGGAAGCAAATATGTTTTCATGTCCCTCTCCTTTTTGTTCCACGTTCTATAAGGATTATAGCACAAGGGCGCCCTTTTGTAAAGGGGGATCTCAGGGCATAGAAAAAGCAAGCCGCACGGCTTGCTTTTTTGTAAATATTACTTGTCAATTGTGCCGGCAAAGGCGACCTTGTCATCGGAATAGAAGATCAGAAGCTCTCCGCCCTCGCTGAGCCCAAAGCCCGTGATCCTTTCCACAAGCCCCGAGGAGGTGAAGCTCCCCGCCGAGCGGGTGGTGCCGCCCGCATACGTGGCGATCAGCTCGTTATCAACGATGTCCATACGGATCAGTCTACCCACCGAGGCCTTGGGGTTTTGTATGGCGATCTCCCCGATGCTCAGCGCCAGGGGCGTTTCCATGCGGCGGCCGCCCGAATAGGGGGCGGAGATCGTGGTGTGGAAAAGGCCGAGGGAATCCAGGTACGCATCCTTGAAGTAGACCCCCGAGAAGGAGGAGACAAAGGTGGTGTAGCTTGCCTTGATGCCCGTGTCGATCGTGCGGGCCGTTTCATAGACCTTATAGAGCGACCAGGCATTGGCCGTGCTGACGCCCGCCGGGATCACCACGCGCTCCAAAACGTTGCCGATGCTCCCCTGGGCGCCGCAATCACGGCAGATGCCGTTCACGTAAGAGTGCTCGGTCCTCTCGATATCGTTGTACGTCTTTTCCCCGCAGCCAACGCACAGCGCCTCCATCAGGCCGCCCTCGGTGCAGGTGGGGGCCTTGGCCACGCGGTACTGCCACTCATGCTCATGCGTGAGGCGCGTGATCATGCCGCAGGAGGTCAAAAGCAGCAGTAGCATTACGGGCAGCATCAGAGCCGCGGTCATTCTTATTTTTTTCATGGCTTCTCTCCTTTTTTTGATACCATTATAATCTGTTTCAGGTTAAAAGTCAATACCCTGAAACAGATTAATTATAAT
>JAFQWT010000022.1 GCA_017407375.1 Clostridia bacterium | reverse complement strand
TTTTTCAGCCTTCGTATTTAAAATTCAAGCCAACATGAACAAGGCACACCGTGACCGTATCGCTTTCATGCGTATCGTGTCGGGTCGCTTTGACCGCAACAGTGAATACCTGCACGTCCAAGGTGGACGCACGCTCAAGCTGTCCCAGCCCCAGCAAATGATGGCGCAGGAGCGCGCCGTGATCGACGAGGCGTTTGCGGGCGACATCATCGGCGTGTTTGACCCCGGCATCTTCTCGATCGGGGACACCGTGTGCGATAAGCGC
The DNA here is from genome assembly GCA_017407375.1 of Clostridia bacterium. Taxonomy (GTDB): domain Bacteria; phylum Bacillota; class Clostridia; order Oscillospirales; family CAG-272; genus UBA1740. Next base: position 8,428 of record JAFQWT010000022.1, on the reverse strand, counting down.
CACCGCGTCCGCTTTGAGGGCATCCCGACCTTCGCGCCCGAGCATTTCGCTATGATCGAGCAGGTCGACTCCATGAAGCGCAAGCAGTTTGCCAAGGGTATGACCGAGATCGCCGAGGAGGGTGCCATCCAGATCTTCTTTGAGCCGGGCGCCGGTATGGAGCGCGTGGTCGTCGGCGTTGTCGGTGTTTTGCAATTTGAGGTGCTTGAGCACCGCATGAAGAGCGAGTACGGGGTCCTGATGCGCCGCAGTGCCATGCCCCACGAGGAGATCCGCTACGTTGCGTCCTCCCCCACCGAGATCTCGCGTCTGCGCCTCACCTCGGATACCAAATGGGTGAAGGACGTCCGTGAGCGCGACCTTCTCATCTTCACGGGCGAGTGGAGCATCCGCTTTGCGCTTGAGAACAACGAGGGGCTTGTCCTTACCGAATTTGCCAAACGATAAAAAAGAGGTGCCCGCAGGCACCTCTTTTTTCGTTAAGCTCAAAGATCCTTCAGGACCTTCACGGCGATCCCCTGGATCTCGCAGTCGGAAACGTAAATATCGTCCATCACCTTGTTCTCGGGATGCAGGCGGATGCGGCGGCGCTCCGGCTCAGGGTAATACCGCTTGAGGGTCGCCTCCTCCTCCACCAGGGCCACCACGATCTCCCCGGGCTCCGCCGTGCTTTGGCGGCGGATGAGGACAAAGTCCCCGCTGGCGATCCCCACGTCGATCATCGAGTAGCCGTTGGCGCGCAGCATATAAAAGTCCCCCGTACCAAAGAGGGCGGCGGGCAACTGCACGTAATCCTCAATGTTCTCCTCGGCAAACTTCGGCAGTCCGCAGGAAACGGCGCCGAGGATCGGCACACGGATAAAATCGCGGCGCGAGAGCCGCTCGGTATCGGTCACGTAGCTGCGGCGGCCGTTGGAGGTCACACGCCCCCCCGCGATCAGCTCCTGCAGATACCGCTGCACGGTGGAACGGCTGATCTCGGTGGCCTCCGAGATCTCCCGCACGGTGGGGGAGCACCCGTTCTCCTCGGTATAGGAGTCAATGAAGTTCATAATGACGGCAAACAGCTGTTCGTCCTTCGTACGCACGGCAATTTCTCCTTTTCTGGGACATAACGCCCATTGTGAAGTCATTATAGCACACGCTCAAGGGTCTGTCAAGCCCTTTTTGAAACTTTTTTCTCATTTAGACTCTTATCGGTTGACATTTCGGCCCGAATGCGCTATCATATAAGGGAAGAGATCACAAACCAAGGAAAAGAGGAAATCGGATGGCAAACGCAAGGATCAAGGGCATTCATTACGCCCACGCCGCGATCGTGGCAAAGGACTTTGATAAGTCGCTTGAGTTTTACAAGGCGCTCGGCTTTACCCCCTACGTCACGTGGGGTGAGGGCCGTGGGCGCATCATGCTGCTGGACATCTGGGACGGCTCCCAGCTTGAGCAGTTTGCCAAGGGCGGAGACGAGTACGCCGTGAACGGCAAGTGGCTCCACCTGGCCTTTGCCGTGGAGAACGTGGACGAGGCCTATCGCATCGCCCTGGAGGCGGGCGCCACCTCCCTCATCCCCCCGACCGACAAGCCGCTGGAGTCCTCCCCCAAGAGGATCACCCTGCGCCTTGCCTTTGTGGCAGGGCCTGACGGCGAGCAGATCGAGTTCTGCAAGGAAAAGGCCTACGGCTTTTGATCCTTCACCCACATTTTATATAGGAGGAAATCACCATGGCAAAAAAGCAAACACTCACCGAGATGTATGAGGCGCTGCCCCGCCTCGCCAAGATCGTCCTGCAGGTCCTCTTTGGCGGTATCATCGGCGGCATCTACCGCATCCTCCGCTTTGCGGAAAAGGGGAACGCCGTCACGCTGGTGGCAGGGCTCCTTGCCACCTTCACGGGTATTGGCAACGCGGTGGCCTGGATCGTTGACCTTTATACCGAGGTCGTTAACGACCGCATCACGGTGCTGGCCGACTGACCGCACACCCCCAAAGGAAAAAGGAACGGCCCTCGGGGCCGTTCCTTTTTTGTTTTGCGCGTACGGTGTGCGCACTTTTTTTGTTTTGTAAATCTTACATTACATGCTGTGCGAAATAAACGCTGTACTGCGTCTCGTCGGGCAGGGTGATCTCAATGTCGGCCGAGAGGCGGATATCGCGCGAGGAGGCACCCACCAGGATCTTGAAGATGCCGTTTTCAATGTGCCAGTCCTTAAGCGAGGTGTTATAGTAGGCAAAGGAGCGGGCGTTCAGCGGGACGCTGACCGTGGTTTTTCCGTGCGCGGGAATGAGGTCCTTCGAAAAGCCCTTCAGCTCCTTTTTGGGGCGCGTCACCATGCTGAAGACGTCGGACACGTAGACCTGGGAGGCCTCCATGGCGTCAAAGTCCGAGCGGTTTTCAATATCGTAGGTGACCGTGTAGTCGGTCTCGCTCTTTTTCTCAATACGCAGGTTGCTGTAAGTGAGGTCGGCATAGGAGAGACCGTGACCGAAGGGGAAGAGGACCTCCTTGTCCCACTTGTCGTAATAGCGGTAGCCGACAAAGATACCCTCTTGGAACCACTCGGTGTAGCCGTTGCCGGGATCGGTGCCGGCGCAGCTCTCCTTAAGCGACAGGGGGAAGCTTTCGGTCAGCTTACCGCTTGGCGATACCTCACCCGAGAGGATGGCGGCCAGCGCCTCGTTCACACCCTCACCGAGGAAGCCGACAAAAACGACGGCCTTGACCTTATCGATCCAGGCGCTCATATCGATGGCGGAGCCGGCGTACACCAGAACGACCACGTTCTCGTTGATCGCGGCGGTGTCGAGGATCATCCTTTCGGTCTGGGGGTTTAGGCGGATGCTCTGGCGGTCAAAGCTCTCGCACTCCACGGTGTTGTCCTCACCCACGCAAAGGACCACGGCATCCTTGCCGTAGGCGGCGTGATACAGGTTGCGGAGCCCGATCGGGATCTTTCCCTTCGAGTCGATGGCGTGGCCGGCGGGTGTCTCGTAGGTGGCGCCGCCCTTTTCGTTCAGAAGCTCGTTGAGCGGGCGCTGGACGTAGGTGGTCTCCACAAAGGAGGAGCCGCCGCCGCCCGTGGGGGGACGGCGCACAAAGCTGCCGCTGATCAGCACGTTGCCCGCGCGCAGGGGGAGAAGGCCGTCCTCGTTCTTTAAGAGCACCACCGCCTCCTTGGCGATCCTGACGGCGTTTTGGTAGCGCTCCTCCTTGGTGGTGGTGACGACCTTTCGGTCATTCTGCGTTCTTTCAATGAGCGTAAGGATGTTCCGGACGCAGAAGTCGATCTCCTCGTCGCTGAGAAGGCCGCGCTCGTAGGCCTCCTTCAGGCGGCTATAGTTGTCGGCGCGGTAGGGCATGGTCAGATCCAGGCCCGCCTTGACCGACTTATAGATGCTGTGCACAGCGCCCCAGTCCGAGATGACCACACCGTCAAACCCGAACTCGTCGCGCAGCATATCCTTCAGAAGATAGCGGTTCTCCGAGGCATAAACGCCGTTGATGGGGGTGAAGCTGCACATCACCGTGTAGGGCTTGGCGCGCAGGGCGCCCTCAAACGCGGCGAGATAGATCTCACGGAGCGCGCGCTCATCAATGTCGCAGCCCTGGTAAAAGCGGTCGTATTCCCGCAGGTTGGCGCAGTAATGCTTTAAGCTCGTGCCGATCCCCTTGACCTGCACGCCCTCGATGTACGCGGCCCCCAGCTCGCCCGAAAGGAAGGGGTCCTCCGAGAAATACTCAAAGTTACGGCCGTTGAGGGGGCAGCGGCGGGTGTTGACGCCCGGGGCCAGAAGCACGGCGGCGCCCATCTCAATGCACTCATCGGCGATCGTATTGCCCGAAAGGTAGGCAAGCTCACGGTTGAAGGTGGAGCCGATGGCGGAGAGGCAGGGCATGGCGGTGGCGGGCTTCACGCTGCCGTCCTCATTGTAGATCCGCATACCGTGGGGGCCGTCCGCCAGGCGGAGCAGGGGGAGCTTGCCGTCCCCGTCCCAAAGGTGCCAGTTGTCCTTACCCGAGAGCAGGTGCAGCTTTTCGTCCAGGGTGAAATCCGAGAGCTTGTAGGTTGCCATAACGATCTCCTTTGTAAGTAAATGTATCACTACTTTTATTATAAAACATCTTTTTTCTAAAAAATATAGCAAAAACCCTTGCAAAAGCTCTCAAAAAATGATATTTTCATTATATGAATGCTTTTTATGAGGAATTGCGCGAAAACGACCGAGAGCTGCGCATCATCCGCAACGGCAACCATTCCTATCGACCGCACTTTCACATCAACGTGGAGCTTTTGATAGTCAAACGGGGGGACTATCTTGCCGAGGTCAACGGAAGCCAATATCGGGTGGGTGACGGCACGGTCCTTCTTTGCGACAGCTATGACATCCATTCCTATGAGCGCCTCTCGGACGGCGGGGCGGACGACGACTGCGTGCTGATCATCCCCCAGCGCTATCTTTCGCGCTTTTCGGCGTATCAGCACGGGCGGCGGCCAAGCACACCGCTGTTTCGGGACGGGGCGCTTTGTGAGCTCTTGCTCTCCCTTGTCGATACCGTGCTCCTTGCGGCGGGAAACGAGTATCTTGTCGCCTCCACGCTCGATTATATGCTGGCGCGCCTGCTTTCCGGGAGTGCGCTCGTCGAGGTCGAGGAGGGGCGGGACGTGGGCCTCATCCGCCGGCTCCTTACCTACATCAACCGGCATTACCGTGAGCCCATCACGCTTCAGTCGGTGGCCTCGGGCCTCGGGTACAGTGCGGCGCACCTTTCGCGCGTGTTTCACCACTTTATGAAGACCAACGTCAAGGCCTACGTCAACCGCCTGCGCCTGGCCTATATCCGTCAGCGCCTCGCCGAGGATCCGAAGGCCGACATCACCCCCCTGATCTTTGAGGCGGGCTTTGGCAGCATCCAATCCTATTACCGTAGCCGAAATGGGCTCGAACCAATAAGCCCTCGGCGATAGAGCTTCGTGTCTTTCGCCGTGGCTCGTCTTGAAAAGCCCAACTGCCGTGAGACGAAATAGAAAAGAGGAGCGGGACCCCCGCTTCTCTCTTTTTCCTTGGGGAATTCTTGACATTTGCCGTCTTCTTTGGTATACTATGATAGTTAAGTAGTAAAATCAAAGGGGGACGCCATGCCGAAGACTCCAACAGCCGCACAGCGTGAATACAACGACCAAAGCATCACCTCGCTCAAGGGGGCGGACCGCGTAAGAAAGCGCCCTGCCGTCATCTTCGGCTCGGACGGTCTTGAGGGGTGCCAGCATTCCTTCTTTGAGATCCTTGCAAACTCGGTGGACGAGGCGCGCGAGGGTTACGGCAAAAAGATCCTTGTCACCGTGTATGCCGACCGCTCGATCGAGGTGGAGGATGCGGGCCGCGGTGTGCCCCTCGGCTGGAACGAGAAGGAGGGGCGCTACAACTGGGAGCTCATCTTCTGTGAGATGTACGCGGGCGGTAAGTACGACAATAACGACGGTGCCGCCGCCTACGAGTATTCGCTCGGTCTTAACGGTCTTGGCGCGTGCGCCACGCAGTATTCCTCAAGCTATATGCAGGTGCGCTCCTACAACGGCACCACCCTTTCCGAGATCTCCTTTCACCGCGGTGAGCCGGACGGCGACCTTGCCGTGCGTGAGCTCACCCCCGCCGATAAAAAGCGCCACGGCACCGTGATCCGCTGGCTGCCCGACCTTGAGGTCTTTACCGACATTGCCATTCCCCTGGAATTCTATGAGGTCACGCTCCACCGTCAGGCGGTGGTCAATGCGGGCATCACCTTCGTGCTGCGCGTGGAGGGGGAGCGCGGCAGCTTTACCGAAAGCTCCTATTGCTTTCCGAACGGTCTTATGGATTACGTCGGCGGCATCGTGGAGGGGAACGCCCTCACCTCGCCCGTCCTTTGGCACCTTGAAACGCGCGGCCGCGACCGTGAGGATAAGCCCGAATATAAGCTGAAGGCCGACATCGCCTTTGCCGTCACCAACACGGCGGCAAGGACCGAGTACTACCACAACTCAAGCTTTCTTGAGTACGGCGGCGCTCCCGACAAGGCGGTGCGCCTTGGCTTCACCTCGGCGCTCGATCAGTACATCCGCGCCCAGGGCAAGTACACGAAAAACGAGTCGAAGGTCACCTTTGCCGACATTGCCGACTGTCTCCTTGTCGTCGTCAACAGCGCCTCGACCATGACCTCGTACGAAAACCAGACCAAAAAGGCCATCAACAACGTCTTCATCGCCAAGGCGATGACCGACTTCATCAAGCAGCACCTGGAGGTCTACTTCGCCGAGAACCCCACCGAGGCGGGCATCTTTGCCAACCAGGCCCTCATCAACAAGCGGAGCCGCGAGAAGGCCGAGGAAAACCGCCTCGACATCAAAAAGAAGCTGCAAAGCACCACGGATATCTCGAACCGTGTCGAGAAGTTTGTCGGCTGCCGCTCGAAGGACCCCGACCTTAGAGAGCTTTATATCGTGGAGGGCGACTCGGCCCTGACCTCCTGTAAGCTCGGCCGCAATGCCGAGTACCAGGCCATCATCCCTGTCCGCGGTAAAACGCTCAACTGTATGAAGAGCACCTATGCAAAGATCTTTGAGAGCAAGATCATCTGCGACCTCCTTCGCGTCATCGGCTGCGGCGTGGAGATCGACGGGAAGGTGAAGGGGGACCTTGTCCGCTTTGACCTTGCCTCCCTCCGCTGGAAGCGCATCATCATCTGCACCGATGCCGATGAGGACGGCTTCCAGATCCGCACCCTGCTTCTGACGCTCTTCTACCGTCTTTTGCCCACCCTCATCAAGGAGGGGCGCATCTTCATTGCCGAGTCGCCTCTTTTTGAGATCACGGCGGGGAACGAGATCCTCTTTGCCTACAACGAGGCCGAGAAGGCCGAGATCCTCAAAAAGCTCGGGGACAAGAAGTACACGCTCCAGCGCTCCAAGGGTCTTGGTGAGAACGAGCCCGAGATGATGTGGAAGACCACCATGAACCCCGCCACCCGCCGCCTCATTGCCGTCTCTCCCGCGGAGGCCGAGGCGACAGCGTATATGTTCGATACCCTGCTCGGTGACGAGCTGCAGGAGCGCAAGCGCTTCATTTCCGAAAACGGCTACAAATACATTCAGGACGCCGACCTCTGACGTCCGAAAGGAAGAAAATATGGTACAAGCACTCAAAAAGAACGAACGCCTTACGCCCGTCTCGGGCCCCGTCGTCACGATCGTGATGGACGGCGTCGGCCTCGCACCCGACAACGGTGCCAACGCCGTGGCCGCCGCCCATACGCCCACGCTCGACCGTCTGCTCTCCGAGTGTCCCACCGTCTCGCTCCGTGCGCACGGCACCGCGGTGGGCCTGCCCTCGGATGACGATATGGGCAACTCCGAGGTCGGCCACAACGCCCTTGGTGCGGGCCAGGTCTTTGCTCAGGGCGCCAAGCTCGTCTCTCAGTCGATCGAGAACGGCAAGCTCTTTGCCTCCGACACCTGGCAGTCGCTGATGCAGCGCAGCCTGGCGGGTGGCACGCTCCACTTCCTCGGCCTTTTCTCGGACGGCAACGTCCACTCGCACATCGACCACCTCAAGGCCCTCATCACGCGGGCCAAGGCGGACGGCGTGCGCCGCGTGCGCCTGCATATCCTCATTGACGGGCGTGACGTCGGTGAGACCTCGGCGCTTGACTATATCCTGCCCTTTGAGGCGTTCCTTGCCGACCTCCGCTCGGATAGCTTCGACGTCTGCATTGCCTCGGGCGGCGGGCGTATGAAGATCACCATGGACCGCTACGAGGCCGACTGGTCGATGGTCGAGCGCGGCTGGCAGACCCACGTCCTCGGTGAGGGGCGCGGCTTTGCCTCGGCCGAGGAGGCCGTCACCACCTACCGCAGAGAGCTTGGTGTCATCGACCAGGACCTGCCCCCCTTTGTCATTGTGAAGGACGGCGCCCCCGTCGGCACGGTGGAGGATGGCGACAGCGTGGTGTTCTACAACTTCCGCGGTGACCGCGCCATTGAGATCTCCAAGACCTTTGAGGCGGGTGCCGACTTTGATAAGTTTGACCGCCGCCGCGTGCCCGACGTCTTCTATGCGGGCATGCTGGAGTACGACGGTGACCTGCACATCCCCTCGCATTACCTCGTCAACCCGCCCGAGATCACCAACACGATGGGCGAGTACCTGACCGCCACGGGCATCTCCCAGCTGGCCATCTCCGAAACGCAGAAGTACGGCCACGTGACCTACTTCTGGAACGGCAACAAGAGCGGCAAGTTCTCGGAGGAGCTGGAGACCTATATCGAGATCCCCTCGGACGTCGTGCCCTTTGAGCAGCGCCCCTGGATGAAGTGCGCCGAGATCACCGACCGCCTCATCGAGGAGCTGGAGAGCGGCAAATACAAGACCCTCCGCGTCAACTTCCCGAACGGC
>JAFQWT010000021.1 GCA_017407375.1 Clostridia bacterium | reverse complement strand
TGAGAAGAACGGCATCATCGAGCTTAATTTCTGATCCCCTTAGGGCATAATAGAAAAAGAGGGCGCAAGCCCTCTTTTTTCTATCGTTTTTGTTGCATCGCCCGCATCCTGGAGGTCTCTGATGGCGTTTCGCAAACCAAACAGCGGGCTATAGGTAGTGACGAGCTTCTTATAAAGCTTGTTCGCCTTTTGCAAGCCAACCGCTATGGCGCTGTTGAGATCCACGGAGGAGGAGCGCAAGCCGTCAATACCCGTAAGCAGCTCTTGGGAAACCTTGATGGTAACTCTCTCGCCGTTGCGATAGAAGGTGAGCTGCCCTAACTTCGGGCGGAGCATCTCCTCGGTTTCCGCATTCTTGCCGTCGGAGTCCTCCGCAGTAGCAGACTCACGGTCTGCCTTCTTCCTCTCTACGATCTCCACGTAGGTATCATCCTGCGACCTTTCGGCGGCATCGTACAGCTTAGAGGCCAGCACCGCAAGCTGACCTGCCTTGATGACCTCGGCCGTCTGCTCCGCCAACGACTCTCTTACGGAAAGGAGATCCGCCGAGCCGCCCTTGGCCCGCTTGACGGTGCTGCCGATGTCAATGGTGTTCTTTCCTCTGATGGCCGATGCCCCTCGGCTGTTTTTTACCCTGTACGCGGGAACGTAGTGGGGGTAGAGTTTTTTCATGTAGTTCGCGCTCTCTTGGGTGATGAGCCCCGCGGAAACGCGCATCGCTTGAAGGTTATCGGCATACCTCCAAAGCTTTTCGGCGATCTTGGGGATGTCGGGATACTGCTCCTCGATCCTTCGGATGATCTCCCTCGATTCCTCCGCGGTCACGTCGTGGTCGCGGCCAATGTCCTCGTTCTTGGCAAAGATGGGCTTGTTCTCAAGGATCGCCGTGCCGTCCTGCTCCGCCCATTCGCGGGAACGGCTCTCCAGCGTCATACTGTCCACGTTGCGCCAGTGCAAGAGATAATCGTCAAGCGCGACCTTCTTGGCGCTCGACCAGTGCGTGGTCGGCCGGTAGATCTCAAGGAGACCGTCGCCCATTCGCTCCGGGGCTTGCTCGAACACGTTGTACTGAACGATGCCGATCATCGTCTGCGCCTGACTGCGCGCCGCCCTGGCCAGCTGCACGTCTGCCTCCGCCTCAAGATTGCCGACACCACCTGCGACACGGAGATACTTCTCGATCGAGTGCTGCTCATTGACGGTTTCGTTGATCACACGGTCCTTGGCGGTAATGAGCTTGTCCTTGAAGCTCGGCTTGTACTTGCTCCTCGTCTTCCCTACCGCCGCCACGGTCGGCGAGTTGTACTCGGTGTCGGGCAGGGCGTACCATCGGATGGGCGTTCCATCCGGGGCGTACAGCTTCCCCCGTTCTTCGTAGTATCCTTCTTTCAGCTTTGCTTCTTTCCAAGCATCCGAAGAAGTCTTTCCCTCACCTGCTCCTCGGTCAGCTCCGAATTCGTCGTGATATCCGACATTTTCATTGCGTTTTGCTTTGTACTCTGCATAAGTTCCGACATCAGCAGCAGTGTAGATTGTGAAAACTCCGCAAGTCTTTTGTCGTAGTCCTGCCCTTTCAAGCGCATAAATTTCGCTCCTTTTCTCGGATATTTCTTCCGCATCGTAAAGATCAAATACCAAAACCCTCGTGATGACGGGATCATCGATCGTCCCTTTGGCAAAAACGATCTTACGCTCAATGTCACCGAAGAATGGGTCGCGGGCATCTCTCACAGGGATCATAAGCTCGCCCCTGGGCGTCATGCGGTATTTGTAGTCCTGGGTATCCGCGGCAGCAAATTGGCTGCGATAATGCTCGTTTTCGCCTTCCGTCAGTATATCGTTGCCCCTCGCCCAGCCGTAGTTGTTATACTCCTCTTCGGTGTAGGCGGGAATCGCAAAGCGCTGGGTGCTTTCAGGAATGTTGTGAATTTCGCGTAACTTTTTTACAATCTCCGCTATTTCTTCGGAGGGAGGGATGTGGTATCCAGGATCCTGCCCATCATATTGAGAACCTCCTGCTCCTCCAACTTCTCCCCCGCGTGCCGTGCGAGATACTTGATCATCATCAACTGTTGCTCTTCTGTCTCCAGAATAAGAAAGATCCCTTCTCTCGTCAACTCGCTCAAACCGAACTGATTCAGACCATAGATCAGTAATTTCTCTGTCGTAGTTAGACTCATATTCCTTAAACTCCTTGATTCTTCTTCTGGCTTCTGCCTCGCTGACCCACAAAACCTTTCTGGTATAGCCATGCATATAGCCGTCAGCGTGAAAATAATAGAGTCTGCTTTTTCGGCTATTACTTCCACCGAGGATGATAAGCTCCCTGGTTTCCCCGGGGACCATATCCGATGTCTCATTGGCTAATAATCTGGCAAATTCTTTGTCCTCTAAGTTCACATCTCTAACGAAATCATCGCCGGCAGTATACAATTCCTCACGCATATTATACTGCGAATTTGCGTTGCCGTCAAGGGCTACGGGCAGGGCGAAGTGAATGTCGGGATTGGCGGCGTCGAAGGTGCCGATGTTGTCGGTAGCGGATTTGATCTGTTCGGGACTGAAAACCGACACTTCTCCCCAACCGTCACTATCCATATCGGCGTACCAACCGTCGTACCCGCGCTTCTTGAGCCATGCCACTTGCTCTTTTTTACTTTTGAGTTTATAAAACTCCGTCGGCTGATTGTCATAATCGGCCAGCTTCTGCCCCGTCAGATATACCTCGTAAATATTCTTTCCGTAAGCCGCAGCATCTTCACGATTTTCCGCAAAGAAGAAGGATCCCTCCCGCGCCGCGATCTCGTTGGGGTCGAACGAGCGAAACTTAGCATCCGTGCCGTGATAAAACACCTTCGGCGTACCGTCTTCGTTTAAAAGGTGCACGTTTACGGGCTTGGGAGAAAATTCTTTGTCGTATTGCTTGACAAAAGCGAACAGTTGTGCTACACTCAAGGCGTCGGCATTGTAGGCGTATTTTCCTCGATTCTCAGTAATTATCTGAGAATATTGAGCACGAGACAATGCCGACATTTCTATTCTCTGCAGATTATACGCCCTGCTCTTGCTTATCAGATCGTATTCTTCCACAGAAAGCTTAGCAATAAAGGGGGCGCCGTTTATGGAAACTGGTGTGTAAAGGTAGTGCATAAATTGTGTGCTACCTTTTTTGTTTCCCGAAGTTTTGGCAGAAATCTGGGTATCTAATAAAACACCCTTCTCTAAGATTTCGTCTATTTTCCCAAGCAACTTGCGGATTTGCTTTTCATCACCGTTTATCTTTGCATAATGCAGACTGTCATTCACTACATTTTCGTCAACTGTGATTATCCTGCTCATATCACGATTTTTGACAGTTCGTGTTTTGTAATTGATCTTACCTATCTCGCCATAAGCAAACGAAACAAGTTCTGCTGACTGTATAGACTCCGCCCTCCAATCACCAAACCAGGCACGGAAGAAGGGCGACTTCACCCCCAGTTCTTGATAGAACTTGTACGCCCATTTTTGGGCTTTTTTTATATCCTCCGAGGTAAACTCATTGATGCTCTTGCGCCCGATGGAGCGCAGGATCTCAACATCCTTGATCGTGATCGGCTTATCGTAATCAGCATACTCTGCCGATAACGCATCCCTCCTGCCGTCCTCGCTAACGTGCATATTTTCGGGATCTGTGCGCGTTACGGTCTCGGCGGTGAGGTTGCCGCGGTTATACTCGGCAAATGCATGGAAGCTCTGCTCAAAGTGGTTATACAGCCGTCCTGCCGCCCTTGAGAGCTTGCCCGTGTACGCATCCCTGGCAAGGTTAAAGAAGGACAGGATCTTGTCCCCCATCGTCGGCTCCTCCCTGAATACTCTCTCAAGGGTATTCTTGTTGCCAAGCACGTCCTCGGCGTGGTGGACGGACAGCTCCTCGGCGATGTCGGCCTCGCGCCCTGCCTCTGCTTTTATTAGATTTTTCGGCATTTTTCCGTCCTCTTTGGCTCTTTTCTCCAAAAGAAAAGGGAAGGGATTTGTGCAAGGTGCCAATTACATTTTGACTTAAAATTTGGTATAATATATAATGTAAAGCAAAGGAATTTGTGCAAAACAGCGAGGAAGGAGAGAAGGTATGTTTAAGGTGGGTGACCACATCGTGTACGGTACGAACGGCGTTTGCAGGGTGACCGACGTATGCGCCTCTCCCATTGACAAAAAGGACCCCCGTCTGTTTTACACCTTAAAGCCCGTCAGCGGCCCCCAAAGCTCGGTCATTTACACCCCCGTGGACAATGACCGTGTCCCCATGCGCCCCCTGATGTCCGCCGATGAGGTGGAGGGGCTCTTTGACCGCATGGCAGAGATCCCGCATCTCTCGGTCCCAACCGAAAAGGCACGCCGTGACACCTACCGCGCCGCGATCTCGGCCGCCTCGCCCGATGCTTACGTGGCCGTCATCAAGACCATTGACGGTCGCCGCAATGAGCTTTCGCTCCTTGGTCGGCGCCTTCCCGAGTTTGAGATCGAGTGTGACGGCATCGCCCGCCGCCATCTTTGCACCGAGCTTTCCGTGGTCCTCGGTCGGCCGATGGAGGAGATGCAGGATACCGTCGCCGCCCGCCTGGCCTGAATACAAAAAGAGCGCAACGTTCGTTGCGCTCTTTTTTACATTCCCTCAAAGACCTGCCTTGCGTACTCGGCCAGGGCGTGATCCTCGTCCCCCGTGCCACCGCTGACGGCAATGGCACCGAGGAGCGTATCTCCCGAAAAGAGAGGGATGCCGCCGCCAAAGGTAACAAGATTTTCCAGGCGGTCAAGCCCCTGGAAGGTGCCGCCGCGCGCCACCAGGTCAAAAAGCTCACGGGTGGGCATACGCACCGCCACCGCGGTGTAGGCCTTTCGCACGGCCACGTCAAAGCTGACGAGGTACGCCCCGTCCATCACGTGGACGGCAATGGGGTTGCCCTCGGCATTGGCCACCGCCACGACCACGCGGCGCCCCTCGGCCTTGGCACGCTCCTCCACCGCCTCAATGAGGCGCTTGGCAACCGAAAGGTCAAGCATCGGTCTCACCCCCAGCTCTCTCAGCACAGCCCCGACAAGGGCCTCGGTATCGATGGCGCCGCCCGCCGTCCCGCTCTCGGCCTCGCCCTCACCGCAAGCGGTGCGGTAATCGGCGTTTTTGGCCAAGGCGCAGAGCCAGTCGGAAAGGCGGTTGAGATAGGCCACGGACGGCTCACGCATCGGATAAATGCGGGAGCAGCGCACCAGCGCGCGCTCACAGCGCCGCGCCACCGCCGCGGCATGGTAGAGGCGGGCCGACTCCTCGGTAAGCGCCACCCCGCACTCGGCGGGCGGCGTCAGCTTGGTGATGCCCTCCTCCAAGAAGGTAAGCTCCTCGCGGGTGGGGAGATGCTTGGCCTCGCCCCCCGTGCGGATGTAGTCGGACAGGTGGGAAAGCACCCGGAGGAGGCGCGCCAGCGTAGGGCAGTGCGGGCCATTCCCCGCAAGTGCCGAAAGGCGCAAAAGCGCCGTCAGCTCCTCGAGCGCCCCCAGGGCCTCCACGCGGACGTCGTCCTTCCCGATGGGGGTGACCGAGGCAAGCTTTGTCTTACCGCTATCGCCAAAATGACCGTTCTGCATGCGCCGTCTCCCCTCCCATAATTTCTTACAAATACATTGTAACCGAAAGCCGCCCCCGTGTCAAGGGGGCGGCTCTCTCTTTTTTCAAAAAAATATAAATTTTTTCACACTCAAACGGAGGAAAGTGAAGAATATTTTCGCGTAAGCGCCGCATCGAGGGCGATCTCCTCGGGGCGGAAGAGCCCCACGATCACGCAGTCGTTCGGCTTGATCGAGGCAAACGCCGTACGGAAGGCCTCCTCGGTCGCCTCACGCGTCCTGCAAAGGCGTCCCGCCCCCAGGATCTTAAGCACAAGGCAGGGCTTTTTCGTGGCCCTCACCGCGGAAAACATCGGGGCGCGGTCATCGGCATAAAAGGTCTCTCCGTTTTCGGATGGCATCGGCGTTTGGCCTGCGCGGTCCATGCGCGAGAGGTTAAAGACCGACGCCATGTAGAAGTCCACGGGCCAGCCCATCCCCTCGGCAAAGGAGATGACCTCGGGCATATGGGTGCCAAGTCCCGTCGGCACGCGGTGGTCGGCAATAAAGCGGAGCAGCCGCTCGATCTCATCGATGCGGCCCGTATCGTACAGGCGGTCGGTCACCGTGCCGTGCAGGTAAACGGTGGAGGCCCCTGCTGCCAGCACGCGCTCGATGTTCTCCTCGTACGGCAAAAGCCCCGGGTCGTTCTGCGTGAACCAGCGCATGCGCCCGCCCTCGCGGAAGTAGCGCTCCGCCACGCGGCAAAAGCGGTCGTCCCCGCGCATCTGGAAGACGGTCATGCCCTCGTCCTCACAGGCAAACAGCGTCTCCACGATCTGCCCGTCATCAAAGTACTCGCGCATGGCGCGGTCATCCTCGGCGCTGTAATGCGACTTCCCGCAGAAGGGGTTGCTCCCCACGATCAGGCGCGAGGTGTTGATGCCGCAAAAATCCACGGTGGGAAGGGTGTTTTTCATATCGTTATCTCCCATATCCTAAAAAAGCTTAAAAATCCGTATATTTGACAAATAGTCCGCAAAAACCCCTTGTTTTACGGGGAATAATCCGCAATACAAACGTTTCTATTATTTCTCGTCCCTCGCCTCGCGGTAAAGGCGGCGGAACTCCGCCACGGCCTCGGCAAAATCGTCGATCGCCGCGCGGATGACGGCGGGGTCGGTCATATCGATGCCCGCCAGCTTAAGACTTTCGAGCGGTGAGCGCGAGCCGCCCGCGCGGAGAAAATCAAGGTAATGGGCCAGGTACTCCTCGCCCTCGGTCTCCAGGCGCTTCACAATGGCGGAGGCGGCGGAGATGCAGGTGGCGTACTTATAGACGTAGAAGCAATTGTAGAAGTGCGGGATCCGCATCCACTCCATGGCAATGTCTTCGTCCACCGTCACGCGCGGGCCGAAGTAATCCTTGACCAGTGCGTAGTACTCGCGGCAAAGGACCTCCTGCGTCAGGGGCTCGCCCGCCTCGCAAAGGCGGTGCATCTTCAGCTCAAACTCGGCAAACATCGTCTGGCGGTAGAGGGTGCCCTTGTAGGTCTCCATCAGCTGGTTGAGGAGCGCCAGGCGCTCCTCGGTGCTCTCGGCCAGGCGCAGGCGGCGGCGGGTAAAGAGCAGCTCGTTCACCGTGGAGGCCACCTCGGCCACAAAAATGGTGTAGGAGGCATCCTGCGGCGGGTTGGCGCTGTTGGCGTAATGCGTGTGCATCGAGTGGCCCGCCTCGTGCGCCAGGGTGGACACGTCGTCAAGCTTGCCCATGAAATTGAGGAGCATATAGGGCTCGGTATCGTAGGCCCCCGCGCTGTAAGCACCGCTCCGCTTGCCACGGCCGGGGTAAACGTCCACCCAGCCGCGCTTGGTAAGCCCGTCCTTCAGGGTGCTGTGATAATCCTCTCCCAAAATGCGGACGGCGGCCAGCACCTCCTTGACGGCCTCGTCGTAGGTATAGCTGCCCGCGGCCTCCCCCGAAAGGGGCGCGTACACGTCGTAAAGATGCAGGTGGGACAGCCCCAGCACCTCGCGCTTGAGGTCGTAGTAGTCAAAGAGGGGGAGAAGGCCCTCGCGCACCGTTTTGATGAGCGTCATATAGACCTCGGGCGTCACCTCGTCGGCAAAGACCGAGGCCGTGAGACTGTCGGGAAAGCGGCGGAGCTTTGAAAGCGTCACCTTCTCCTTCACACGGGAGGCAAGGAGCGAGGCAAAGGTATTGCCGAATTGGCGGTAGGTCTTGTAAAGCGTGCGGAAGGCCGAGCGGCGCACGCGGCGGTCGCTGCTCATCAGGAGCGGCACGTAGGTGGCGCTCGTCAGGGGAACCGTTTCTCCTCCCTCGCCCTTGACCGTCCCAAAGGAGAGGTCGGCGTTTGCAAACACGGCGTGTGTCCGCTTTTGTGAGCCAAACACGGGGGAAAGCTCGGCCAGGAGCTTCTCCCCCTCGCCCGTCAGCATATGCGGGATCTCGCGGCGGATGAGCGTCAGCGTGCGGCGGTAGGCGGCAAGGGCGGGAGCGTCCCGATAGAAGCCCTCCAGCACCCCCTCGTCGATCGCCTGAACGGCGGGCGCCACAAAGTAGGTGGCGGCGCGGTGGGCATCCAAAAGATCGGTGACCCGCGCAAGGCGTGCCTCGGCGCCGTTGTCTCCCTTGTCAAGGTCGGAGGAGAGCATGGCGTATTCGTAAAGCTTTTCAAGGACCCGCTCGGCGGCGGTGGCACGGCAAAGGCCGTCAAGGAGCGCCTCGGCGCTCGCCGTCAGGGTGTCCTTCATCGCTCCGAGGGCGGCCGTCGCCTCCTCTGCACGGCGGCAGTCGGCCATAAACTCCTCCTCCGTGGCGTAAATGGCCGTGAGGTCCCAGCGGTAGCGGGCGGGGGCGTCCCCTCTTTCCATGTTCATGCTTGGCTCCTTTCGTGTGAGCGTGATCTTTACCCCTATATCTTACCGCAAGGCGGTGCGTTTGTCAATAAAATCGGAGGGGGGTGCCCCCTTTTATTTTTTGCGACCTTGACACGCCCGCGGCTTTGTATTATAATCATAGTATATTTTTTTGTTTTTATACAAGGAGAACGAAATGAAGCTGGTAATTAAGGTGGGCACCTCCACGCTCATGTACAAAACAGGGCACCTGAACGTCCGCCGTGTGGAGGCGCTTTGCCGCGTCCTCTCCGACCTAAAAAACGCAGGGCACGAGGTGGTGCTGGTCTCCTCGGGCTCGATCGGCATGGGCGTTGGCAAGCTCTCACTCAAGGAACGGCCGACCGACATCCCCACAAAGCAGGCGGCCGCCGCCGTTGGCCAGTGTGAGCTGATGTACACCTACGATAAGCTCTTCTCCGAGTACCGCCATACCGTGGCGCAGATCCTCCTGACGGGGAGCGACATTGCGGACGATGAGCGCCGCCACAACTTTGAGACCACCATGCGCCGCCTCCTCGAGCTGGACGTGCTGCCCATCATTAATGAAAACGATACCGTCGCCACCGAGGAGATCGTCATCGGTGACAACGATACGCTGGCAGGGATCGTGGCCGTTTCGATTGGGGCGGACCTTCTTGTCCTGCTTTCGGATATCGACGGTCTCTACACCGCCGACCCGCATACCGACCCCGAGGCGCGCCTCATTCCCGTGGTCGAGGAGCTGACCCCCGCCGTCCTTCGCCTCGGCGGTGACAGCATGGGCGGCCTCGGCACGGGCGGGATGATGACCAAGCTCCGCGCCGCTGAGCGTGTGACCGCCGCGGGCATCGATATGGTCATTGCCCAGGGCGACCACCCCGAGCTCCTTTACGACGTTGTGGAGGGCAAAAGCGTTGGCACCCGCTTCGTAAAAAGGAGCACCGCCCGATGACCACCCAAGAGATCATGCAGGCGGCAAAGGCCGCCGCGCCCGCGCTTGCCACCCTCACGACCGAGAAAAAGAACGCCGTCCTCCGTGCTATGGCGGCGGCACTCACCGAGGACACCGAGGCAATCCTCGCCGCCAACCGTGAGGACCTGGCGGCGGCCGAGGGGAGCATCGCCCCCGTGATGCTTGACCGCCTGCGCCTCGACCCCTCCCGCATCGCCGCCATGGCCGAGGGGATCCTTGCCGTGGCGGCTCTGCCCGATCCCGTTGGGCATGTCCTTGGCACCACGGAGCGGGCCGACGGCCTGCGCATTGAGCGGGTGTCGGTGCCGATGGGGGTCATCGCCATTATCTACGAAAGCCGTCCGAACGTCACCTCGGATGCCGCCGCCCTGGCCGTCAAGGCGGGGAGCGCGTGCATTCTCCGCGGCGGGCGTGAGGCCTACCGCTCCTCGCATGCCATCGTCGGCTCTTTGCGCCGCGGCCTTGAGGCCGAGGGCCTGCCAAGGGCCCTCGTGTCGGCCGTGGAGGACGTCAGCCGCGCAAGCGCCCTTGAGCTGATGACGGGCGCCGGCTATATCGACCTTCTCATCCCCCGCGGCAGCGCGGGGCTCATCCGCACCTGCGTGGAAAACGCGCGGGTCCCCGTCATTGAAACGGGCACGGGCATCTGCCACGTTTACGTGGATGCCGCCGCCGATGAGGCCATGGCGCTCTCGATCGTCCACAACGCCAAGACCAGCCGTCCCTCGGTCTGCAACGCCGCCGAGGTGTGCCTTGTTGATGAGAAAATTGCAAAGTCTTTTTTACCAAAGCTGAAAAAAGTGTTGGTCGATGACCGTCTGGCGGAGGGGAAGCCCCCCGTGGAGCTCCGCCTGGATCCCGGCGCCGCCGCCCTGGTGGACGGCACCCCCGCCGCCGAGACCGACTTTGACACCGAGTTTCTCGATTACGTCCTCGCCGTCCGCACCGTGCGGGGGGTGGAGGAGGCCATTGCCCACATCGCCGCCCATTCCACGGGTCACAGTGAGGCCATCGTCACCGGGGATGAGGCCGCCGCCGCGCGCTTTGTCGCCGCGGTCGATTCGGCCGCCGTGTACGTCAACGCCTCCACCCGCTTTACCGACGGCGGTGAGTTCGGCCTTGGCTGTGAGATGGGCATCTCCACGCAAAAGCTCCACGCCCGCGGCCCTATGGGGCTTTGCGAGCTGACCTCGTATAAGTACGTGATCCGTGGCAACGGACACACGCGATAAGGAGACGTTATGAAGGTAGGATTTCTTGGCTGTGGCAATATGGGCGGGGCGCTGGCCCGCGCCGTCCGCCGTGCCGATGCCACCGTGGCCATTGCCCTTTCCGATACCGATACCGCCAAGGCCGAGGCCCTTGCCGCCGCGCTCACGGCCGAGGTCACGTCGGCCGAGGCACTCCTTTGGGAGTGTGACGTCGTTTTCCTTGGCCTGAAGCCCCAGGTGCTCGGCGCGGCGCTTGCCGCCCTCCCCACCGCGGCGGCCGCCTCCCGCGGCGTCACCTTTGTCAGTATGGCGGCGGGGGTCACGCTTGCCTCGCTTTCCGCCATGCTGGCGGGCGCTCCCGTCATCCGCATCATGCCCAACACCGCCGTGCTGGTCGGTGAGGGAATGACGGTCTACGCCACCACCCCCAACGTCACCGCCAAGGCCGAGGCCACCTTCCTCTCGCTGATGGCCGCCTCGGGGAAGTGCGATGCCCTGCCTGAGGAGCTGATCGATGCCGCCTGCGCGGTCTCGGGCTGCGGCCCCGCGTTTGCCTACCTCATCCTTGACGCGATGGCCGAGGGGGGCGTTCAGGCGGGGCTTTCGCGCGAGCGCGCCCTGGCGTATGCCGCCCAGACCGTGCGCGGCGCCATGCGTATGGCGGTGGAAACGGGAAAGACCCCTGCCGAGCTGAAGGTCGCCGTCTGCTCTCCGGGCGGCAGCACCATTGAGGGCGTTAAGGTACTGGAGGGGCGCGGCCTTCCCACCCTTGTCCGTGAGGCGGTCGCCGCCTCGTTTGCCCGCACCAAGGAGTTAGGCAAATGAAAAAAGCCGTTGGCAATGGGACGTACTCTTAAGGACAGTTTTGAGACTACATTACCTACCGACAGAAAACAGAAACCGCAGATTGATTTTCTGCGGTTTTTCTGTTATAATAAAAACATTAATCTTGAATAGTACAAGGAAGATGCTTATGAGAGAAGTGATCGAACATTATAACAAGCTAATTGACGAAAACAATGACCCTGCTCGCGATCCTAAACCATTGAGAGATTATATGGACAAGTGGGACGGAGATAAGTTTATCGAGAGTATGC
>JAFQWT010000020.1 GCA_017407375.1 Clostridia bacterium | reverse complement strand
TGGTCCACCCCTATCTTACCACATTGTCCCCCTCTTGTAAATAGAGAAATTCCGTTTTGTAAATAGAGAAATTCCGTTTTGTAAATAGAGAAATTCCGTTTTCTATCCAAATTCATTGCTATTAATTCACCATTTTCGGTTTTTTCGCTTTTTGGCACAAAGTGGGCTATAATATAAAAAAAAGCGGAAAGGAAGCGCCCCGATGAACAGCATCTGCCAGCTGGTTCCCGATAAGGAAACGCAAAAGCGCCTTGAGGCCGTCTATTTCGTTTATGAGACCGAGTTTCAAAAATTAGAGCAGCCCTTCCGATCCTTTTACTATACCCTTCACCTCGTCACGCACGGCTCGGCCGAGATCACGCGGGGAAAGGAGAGCTACACCGCAAGGGAGGGCTCCCTCTTCTTCACCTATCCGAACGACCCCTACACCGTCCGCGGCACCCGTGATTTTACCTATATGTACATCAGCTTTTGCGGTGAAGGGGCGGGAGAGCTGCTGCAGCATTGCGGAATTCGTAAAGAAAACTTTGTTTTTTCCGGCTTTGACCGCCTTATTGAGTTCTGGCAGAACTGCATCCGCCGCATCAACCACGTCAACGCCAATATGCTGACCGAGAGCGTGCTCTATTACACCCTCTCCTTCTTCCACCCCGACGAGACGCGTTTCCTTCCGCCCGACCGCAACACCCACGTGTTTGACAGCATCCTTACCTATATTGACAACAACTTTTCCGACCCCGATCTTTCGCTCCGTAAGATCGCCGACATTTTCTCCTACACCGAGAAGTACCTCTCTCACCTCTTCAAAAAGAACCAGGGGGAGAATTTCAACGCCTATCTGACACGGCACCGCCTTGCCCACGCGGTGGAATGCATGGACAAGGGGATGGTGGGGCTTGGTGAGATCGCCTCGGCGGCGGGCTATTACGACCCCCTCTACTTCTCCAAGGTCTTTAAGAAGACCTACGGCATGACACCGCGCCTCTATATCCGCGCGAGAAAGGAACGCTTGGCAGAGGAGGCCCACAAGGGATAACGGCCTTTTTGTGAGCCGAAAACGCTTTTTCGTTCCCTCTTCCCTCCTTCTGACCTTTCATATTGATAAAAAGCAAGAAAAATCCCTCTTTGGAGGGATTTTTCCATTTTCTGTGCCGTTCTTATGTGCTATAATCGCCGTAGTGAGAGATCACAACACAAAAAAGAGAGGTAGCACTATGAAGGAGATCCGTCTGGGCATTGTGGGGCTTGGGCATCGCGGCAGAGCGATGGCGATGCTGTCCTGCGATGCATTTGAGTACGTTAAGCTTGTAGCGGTGTGCGACAAGTATCGCCGCAACTGGTTTGACTCGGAGACCGCCGATACGCGGGAGGTGGCCTTTGGGAAGGATTATCCCGACACCGTCTTTTACGAGGATTACGAAACGATGCTGGACGAGGCGGGGCTTGACCTTGTCATTGTGGAAACGGGAGCCGACGTCCACGCCGCGTTTATCATCAAGGCGCTGCGGCGTAACATCAACGTCCTGACCGACATTCCCGTGGTTGCCTCCCTTAAAGAGGCAGAGGACCTTTGGCGCGCCGCCGAGGAGTCCACGGCGATGATCTCGGTGGGGGCAAACCCGAACGAGCAAAAGTTCACCGTTTTCCTTAAAGACTTTTATAAGCGTGGGCTCCTCGGCGAGCCCTTTGCCATGGAGGCCGAGTACATTCACTGGTGGCTCCCCGGCTCTCCCGTTGAGCGCATTCTCAACGAGAACGGGGAATGGAGAAAGCTCCTCTCCCCGATCCGCTACTGCACTCATTCCCTCGGGCCGCTGCTTACCATTCTCAATGAGCCGCTCCGCAAGGTGTCCTGCTTCTCCTGCCACGGACGCTCCCCCGTGGACGATTACCTGCAGGTCAACAAGGAGGATATGCAGAGCGCCCAGTTCCAGACCGACTCGGGCGTGATCGTCCGCTTCCAGAGGAACGGGCGCTGCCGCGCAAAGATCGGCTACCACAACTACCGCGTGTTTGGTAGCGAGGGGTACGTGGAGCGCCTTGACCGCTTTGATAAGCCCGTCATCCGCTACAATACCACAAAGGAGGAGAACAACGCCCTGCGCGAGATGTCGGGCGAGTATATGCCTCCCGGCTACGAGAACAACGAATCGATCAGCCGCTTCCACGGCGGTATGGACTACGTGATGCTTCTGAAGGTCTATACGGCGCTTCTCAACGGTGAGCCCGCCCCCATTTCGCTGAAGGAGGGGCTTGCGATGACCATTCCCGGCATCTATGCCGAGGAGTCGGCAAAGCGCGGCGGTGAGATCCTGCGCATCCGCTACCCGTGGGACGAGGACTGGAAGGTGGATTTCTGAGCGAAAAAAGAGGCCCTGCCTTGGCAGGGTCTCTTTTTGTTTTTTTTGAATGCTTCAGCCGCCAAGGATACACTCAAGCGACGTTTCGCGGCGGACGGCCTCACAAAAGCCCTCCACAAGCCCTGCGGGCGAGGGAACGATCCCTGCCATGGCGTAAGGACGTCCGAGGCGGGCGTACTTATCCATGCCGAGGCGGTGATAGGGCAAAAGGTGGATGCGCTCAACACCGGGGAGCGCGTCGGCAAAGCGGGCAATGGCTAAGATCTCCGACTCCGTGGCGTTGAAGGTGGGCACCACGGGAACACGGATGATGAGGCGGTTGCCGAGGCGCGCGGCCAGCTTTTTGGCGTTCTCAAGGATCAGCTCGTTCGGCCTCCCCGTGAACTCCTTGTGCTTTTCGCTGTCCACGTGCTTGATGTCCATGAGATAGTAATCGAGGTGAGGCAACAGCCCCTCAATGACCTCAAAGGGAGCAAAGGCCGTGCTTTCAATGGCGGTGGTGATGCCAAACTCATGCCCCGCGGCAAGGAGCGCCGTACTGAACTCGGGCTGACCGAGGCACTCCCCGCCCGAAAGCGTGAGCCCTCCCCCACTGCGGCGGTAATAGGCGGCGTCCTTCATGACCTCGTCCATCACAGCGCCGACGGTGGTGTCCTCACCGTAGATCTTCGGCTTACCGTCGACCGTCACCTTTTCGATCTCGTAGGCCTGCGACTCGGGGTTGCAGCACCAGCGGCACCGCAGAAAGCACCCCTTTAAAAAGACGATGGAACGGATGCCCGGGCCGTCATGGATCGAATAGCGCTGAATGTCGAAGATGCGGCCGCGCACATCGTAAATGCTATCGGCCATCACTTCGCCCCCGCCTGCTCGGTACGGTTGATGATGTCGTCCTGGAGCGAGCGCGAGAGTGTGGTGAAGAGGGCGCTGTAGCCCGCCACACGGACAACGAGGGTCTTATACTTTTCGGGGTTTTTCTGGGCATCGAGCAGGGTCTCCCGCGAGACGACGTTGAACTGCACGTGCATGCCCTTGTTTTCAAAGTAGGTACGGATCAGGGACACAAAGTTCTGAAGTCCTGCGCGGCCGGCGAGGGCCGAGGGGTGGAACTTCATGTTATAGAGCGTACCGTTGGAGGCGATGGTGTGGTCAAGCTTGGCCACCGAGTTGGCGGCCGCCGTGGGGCCGTGGGAGTCACGCCCCGCACCGGGGGAGACACCGTCCGCCACGGGAGTATGCGCGAGGCGCCCGTCAGGCGTGGCACCCGTCTGCCCGCCGAGCGGGACATTGGCGGACACGGGGTAAAGGCCGGCCTGGTAGCTACCGCCGCGGGGGTTTTTGAATTTCTCGAGCGGGCGGGTGTAGGTGTAGGCCGCCTCACGCGCCAGGGCATCGATCTCGTCGTCATCGTTGCCGAACTTGGGTAGCTCCGCAATGCGGTCGAGAAGCTTCTGATAGCGCGCCGCCTTCATCTTGTCGGAGGTGCCGTTCATGCCCTCCTTGACCATCGCGGCGATCTCGGCCTCACCCACGCGCTTGCCTGCCCGGCGCAGCTCCTCGGCACGGGCGAGGACGGCGGGATAGACGTACTCGGCCGGCAGGGGCTTACCGTAGTTCTCACGGAGCGCCTCGGCAAACTCGGTGAGCGTGACGAGCTTTTCCTCATACACAAGGCGGCGGATGGCGTAAAGGCCGTCCGCAATGTTGGCAATGCCAAAGCCCTGCGGGCCGGTGAAGTTGTAGATGGCGCCGCCCTCCTGCACCGACTTGCCCTTCCCGATGCAGTCCTCCACCATCGAGGAGAGGAACGGCAGGGGGCAACGCTCGGCATGGGCCACGTCAATGGCGTTGTCGGCATTGACCATAAGCCCGATGAGGTATTCCTGCTGACGGCAGTAGGCGTCAAAGAACTTTTCGTAGGTATCAAGGTCGCGCAGCTCTCCCGTGCGGATACCGACCTGCACGCCCGCATCCATACCATTGGAGAACACAAGCTCGAGGGGACGGCACATATTGAAGAAGGCGGCATCGTGCCAGCCGTCTGTCTTACCGGGGACCTGCGGCTCGACACAGCCGATGATGTTGTAGCCGCGCGCCTCGGGTAGCGTGGCGCCGCGCGACATCAGGGCGGGAATGATGACCTCGTCATTGTAATAGGCGGGAAGGCCGATGCCCGTACGCATCAGCTCGGCGGCCTTCATCATAAAGGCATCGGGCGTGCCGTTCCACACGCGCACCGAGAGCGAGGGCTGGGGCAGCGGCACGTGCATGGAGGCCTCAAGGCACATGAAGGAGAGGGCGTTGGTGGCATCGCGCCCCTCGGCATCCTGACCGCCGACGATGAGGTTCTGGAACATACCGTAGCCCGCAAAGCCGATGGCCGAGGCCGCATCGCGGCACTTGTTCATATCGTTGAGCTTCACCCAGAAGCAGTCGATCAGCTCCTGTGCCGCCTCGGACGTGATCTTCCCTGCGCGGAGGTCGGCCTCGTAGTAGGGGTACATATATTGGTCGTAGCGGCCGGGGCTGATCGAGTGACCGCTCGACTCGATCTGCAGGACGAGCTGGACGAACCAGACGGCCTGGCAGGCCTCATAGAAGCTGCGGGCGCCGTTGGCGGGGACGCGGCGGCAGACCTCGGCAATTTTCGTAAGCTCGGCGCGGCGGGTGGCATCGCGCTCGGCCTTGGCCTTTTCCTCGGCCAGGGCGGCGTAACGGCCCGCGTACGTAATGACCGCATCGCAGGAGATGATGACGGCGCGAAGGAACTCGGAGCGCTTACAATAGTCCCCGTCACTCACCGAGAGCGCAGAGAGCGCCTCCTCAGCGCGGTGGCGGATCCCGAGGAAGCCGTCCTTCAGCACCCAGTCGTAATGCACGGTGACGTGGCCGACACCGTTATAGAAATAGTTGCCTGCGGTAAAGATGTTGTGCTCAATGGCCGTCAGCGTCTCGGGCGCCATGTAAGAGGCGGCCAGCTCGCTGGTCGTTTTCCCGCGGAAGTAGGCATTGGCACGGCGGATGGCCTCCTTGGTCGGCTCGTCGATCTCAAAGGGATCGGCAGGGCGGGTGGCAAGGGTCTCAAACTCCCCCTCGATCCAGTTGACCGAGAACTCGGGGAAGATCTGCGAGGAGCGCGGGCGGAGCGTGGCGCTACCGACGATGAGCTCATCCTCATGGATGGCGATGGGGAGCTTTTCCATGATGTGGCGAAAGGCGAGCGCACGGCGCGTGATGATCGGCAGGGCCTCGGTCTCACGGTAGGACTCGGTCACCAGGGTGGCTCTTGCCCCCTCAATGCGCGGCATTTGGGCATAGAGCGCCTCACGCAGGCGCACCACGCGCTCCGTAACGGGCACCGAATATTCCTTGATCTTTTCCATAGCGCTTCCTCCCCTTTGGGAAAATACTTTTATACAAATTTATTATACTATTGCCCCCTGAAAAAATCAAGGGGTTTTTCTATTATTTTCACCGAAAAAACGAAAATATTTTTCAAAACGCGGTAAAAACCCAAAAAAATAAAAAAGAAAGGGTGAAATCTTCTTTCGGATTTCACCCTTCCAAAAAACGTTGTGCGGCGCTCAGAGGGAGGCGAGGGTCTGCATCACGTACTCGCCGAACTCGGCGCAGGTCGCGCCCGTCGGACGGCCCGTGATGACGATCTTCTTTTCCTCAAGCATGCAGATGTCCAGGGCGCGGGCCAGCTTATCGGCACGGTCCTGAAGCCCAATGTGCGAGAGGAGCATCACCACGGCGCGGAGCATGGACGAGGGGTCGGCATAGTCACCGCGGCCCTCGGCGATCATGCGGGGGGCCGAGCCGTGGATGGCCTCAAACATCGCGTAGCGCTTACCGATGTTGGCACAGCCCGCCGTGCCGACGCCGCCCTGCATCTCGGCGGCCTCGTCCGAGATGATGTCACCGTACAGGTTCGGGAGAAGCAGGATGCCGAAATCGGTGCGGCGCTTCTTGTCCACGAGCTTGGCGGTCATGATATCGGCGTACCACTCGTCGGTGAGGATGTCGGGGTACTCGGCGGCCACGCGGCGGCAGTCCTCAATAAAGTTACCGTCGGTGGTCTTGATGATGTTGGCCTTGGTGACGATCGAAACGCGCTTGTAGCCGTTCTTGGCGGCATAATCGTAGGCAATGCGGGCGATACGGTCGGAGCCCTGCTTCGTCGTGATCGTGAAGTCAACGGCCAGGTCCTCGGTGACGTTGATGCCGTCCTTACCGACGGCGTAGGCGCCCTCGGTGTTCTCACGGAAGATGACCCAGTCGATGCCCTCCTCGGGCACGCGGACGGGGCGGATGTTGGCAAAGAGGTCAAGCGCCTTGCGCATGGCAACGTTCGCGCTCTCGATGTTGGGCATACCGCTTCCCTTCTGGGGGGTGGTGGTCGGGCCCTTCAGAATGACGTGGCAGGACTTCAGCTCCTCGAGGACGTCGTCGGGAATGCCCTTCCTGTGTGCGATGCGGTTCTCAAGCGTGAGGCCCGTGATCGGCACAAAGGTCACGCGGCCCGCCTTGACCATATCGTCAAGGATAAAGCGGAGCACGCGCTCGGCCTCTGCCGAGATGATGGGGCCGATGCCGTCACCGCCGCAGACACCGATGCGAATGGTGTCAAGCGAGGAGTAATCGGTGAAATCGCCCTGCGCCTTCATGTCCTCCACGCGGACAAGCTGGGATTCCAGCAGAGCACGGAATTTTTCGAGTGCGGCTTCGATGTTAGCGTTCATATCAACGGTTCTCACTTTCTTTCGTGTAGTTGAGGAGCCCCCCCGCGGCAAGGATGGCGCGCTGGCGCTCGGTAAAGTCGGCAAGCAGGGTGATCTCGCGGCCGCCAACGGTGGCACGGAGCTCGGTCGAGGAGAGGAGCCCCTCGGCAAAGGCGGGGATCGTCAGGGTCTCGCCCTCGGCAATGGCATCGTAGTCCGCGGGATCGGCAAAGACAAGGGGAACGATGCCCGCGTTGACGAGGTTGGCGCTGTGGATGCGCGCAAAGGATTTTGCGACCACGGCGCGGATGCCGAGGTAGAGCGGCACAAGAGCGGCGTGCTCACGTGAGGAGCCCTGGCCGTAGTTGGCACCGCCGACGATCACGCCCGAGCCCGCGGCCTTGGCGCGCTCAGCAAAGCTCTCGTCCGACACACGGAAGCAGAACTGCGAAAGGTAGGGGACGTTCGAGCGGTAGGGGAGGATCTTGGTGCCCGCAGGCATGATGTGGTCGGTGGTGATGTTGTCTCCGACCTTCAGAAGCACGGTCTCGCGGAGAGTCTCGGCGGGGCGGACTCCCTTCGGCACGGGCTTGATGTTGGGGCCACGGACGACCTCGGTGGCCTCGCCCTCACCATC
>JAFQWT010000019.1 GCA_017407375.1 Clostridia bacterium | reverse complement strand
GATGAAAAATCACAAATATCTCCCCTTAAAAGGCATGGGAAAGGTTCACTTCTACTCCGTTGCTCGAAAATGCCGATGGTTCCATATCTCATTTTATAGTTTATAGATCAAGCAATTCAGAAAAATCATAAATATAATGATCTGATATCCGTTTTATCTCTTCGGTATATACTTCCGAGGACATATCATAAACGCCGCAAACTTTCATGTTGACACTCACTGCGGTTTTATCCGCGTTGTAATTATCATCAAGAAACAGTATATCTTCAATCGGTTTACCAATCCTTTCGGCAGCCATTTTATATATTTCGGGCTCTGCTTTGGTTGTACCAAAATCCTCGCAGGACCAGATGGCAGTGAAAAGGTCAAACATTCCAAGCCTTTTTAGGCACACGTCAAGAACAGAATGAGGGCTTGCCGTCAAAACGTAAAGGTCTGCGCCCTGTTCCTTTAGCTTCTTCAGTGTTTCGATTACATTCGTTTTTGCCTGAATGTTGTGTGCATATTCATTGTATGCGTATTGATTCATAGTTTCAATAAGATCATCTTGCGTCATTCCGAGTCCAAGTTGCTCAACATAATACTTAGCGGTACCTACATACCCCAATGGAGTAATGATTTTTATGATATCATTACCATATCTAATATTATTTTCCTCCAATATCCTTAGCATGACCGCAACGTATGCAGGCATAGAATCGACCAAGGTGCCGTCGAAGTCAAACAAATAGGTATTATATTTCATATCCCCACCACCTTACTGATTTTATTATATCACAGTTTTCGGTGTTTTCAAGACCCCGGGGGGAAAGAAGTGAAATATTCGGCTGACGCCGAATGCGAAATAATTCCCCTGCGGAAATTGTGAAATATCTCACTTCGTGAGATGTGAAATGAAATTCGCCCCTCACATTTGCGAAGCAAATATTTCACAGCGAAGCTATTTCACTTGGCGAAGCCAAATTTCACTCGCCGCAGGCGAATTTCGTTGAAAAAAGCACATCTGCGTTGCCGATGTTCTTTTTTCTGGCGGCTACCCTGTCCTGCCGCATAGTCGTTGCGCGTCGCAATCGCAGATTGCTCCTTCAACTCCTTGCGTCGGCGGCTACCCTCCCCGCGCATATGGTCAAAATGCGCGCTCATTGTCATTCGCTTCATTTTTCCCTATGCTTGGGGTATCGCTGCGCCAAAACACCACACCGTGGTGTTTTGGCTTGCTTACCCAGAATCGAACGGTTCACTCCGCAAGGGTGGCACCTCCAACGAACGAAAAAAGCAACCCTGTTGGGTTGCTTCGTTCGTTGGAGGCGCCACCCGGAATTGAACCGGGGATAGAGGTGTTGCAGACCTTTGCCTTACCGCTTGGCTATGGCGCCGTATTCTTAAGTCTATGATATTATAGCACCCCTTTTTCGGTTTGTCAAGGGGCTTTCTTGCATTTCTTGTATTTTCTTTCCTTTATAAGTGTATGCGCCGCGCCGCAGGGCGTGAGGGGTGTCCCTCACGCCTTGCCGCCGATAAAGGCGGCGTAGCGGCGGGCGGCCAGCAGAACGAGCGCCCCGCCCACGGCACCCACAGCGATCCAGGAGAGCACCGTTGCCTGCCAGCCAAGCCACTCGGCCAGGAGCGCCATGCCGTACATGGAGAGCGCCGCGCCCACGTAGATAAAGGCGTTGGAAAGCCCGCTGACGGTGGAAACGCAGCCCGTGCCCGCGTAGCGCCCCGGCAGACAGGAGATCAAAAGAAAGTTCACGCCGTGCATGGCGGCGCACACCAGCGCGGCCAGCAAAAGCGATAGCACGCGCGCCACCGTCCCCTCGGCGGCCATCAGGAAAAAGAGGGGGAGGGAGAGCAGAACGCCCGCAAGAAAGAGGATGGCCGCCCCGCGGGCCTCGTTACGGAAGGCCTTGCCCTTGTGCAAAAAGCGCACGAGGGTGATCGAGAGGATGGAAAACACGGGGAGCGCCACCGAGACCAGGATCGACTCCGAGGCGGCGCGGTCAAAGGCCTCGGCATACAGCGTGGGGAGCCAGGACTCAATGCCGTCCCGCAAAAAGCCGCAGGCCACGATCCCGCCGAAGATGGGCAAAAGCCCCGAGCGACGGACCAGCGGCAGGATGCTCTCCCGCCGCTCGGCAGGGGCGCCGACCGCCACCGCCCCGTGGCTCTCCTCGGGCAGGACGCGGCCAATGGCGATAAGGAACGCAAGGAGCGCCACCCCCGCGAGGACCGCCGCCGAAAGGAAGACGGCCTCAAAGGAGAAGACGCGCAGGCAGAGCGGCACGTACAGATAAAGGAGGATGGTGGCCACGTGCGCCGCGGTCGTCACCACCAGGTTGGCGGAGGCGTACTCCTCGCTTGTCAGGTGGTCGGCCAGGATCCGCACGATCGGCGGCCAGAGCATGGCCTGCGCCAGGCCGTTCAGCCCCCAGAGGGCAATGCGGACGGCGGGCAGGGAGAAGAAGGGGAAAAGGAGGTTGCAAAGCGCCGTGGTGAAAAGGCCGAACGCCAGGAGGTAGCGCGGCCGCACGCGGTCGCCAAGATAGCCCGAAAGCAGCTGCCCCACGCCGTAAAACACGAAAAGCGCCGTGCCGATAAGGCCCGCCGCCCCCTTTTCCAAGACCCCCGCCTCCAGCATGGCGGCCATCACGGCGGCAAAATCCTTGCGCGAGAAGTAGCTGACAAAATAGACAAGAGAGCAAAGGATCACGATCCCCCGCTTGCTGTAATGCGTACCCATAGCTCACCCTCCCCGATGCTTTTGTCCTCATTCTACACCCGCTGTCCGAAAAAAGCAAGGTATTTTCGGCGCTTTTTCTTGGGCGTTTTTCCCTTTGGCTACCCCCTTGAATTTTAGGGCCGTTTATGCTATACTATACGTATCCCCATAAGGGAGGACATTATGAACGCCGTCAAACGCAACCGTTTTGTGTATTGGTTGGGGCGTGCCGTGGCAGGTCTTGCGGCGCGGCTCCTTTTTCGCCGTACGATGCTCCGCAATGAGATCAAGGGGAAAAAGGGTCCCTTCGTCGTCATTGCCAACCACCAGTCGGCCCTCGACTTTGTCAACCTCATCGGTGCGACCCGTACCCCCATGACCTACGTTATCAGCCGCTCCTTTTTCAATACGCTGCCCGTCAAGGGCATCATCTCCCGTATGGGGGTGATCCCCAAGCAGCAGTTCCAGACCCACATTGACGAGATCCGCAAGATGCGCGCCGTCATTGCCTCGGGCGGGATCCTGGCCATCTACCCCGCGGGCCTGATGACCGAGGACGGCCTCTCCACCCCGATCCCCGACGCCACCTACCGCTTTTTGCAGTGGCTGGGTGCCGATATCTACGTGGCCCGCGCCAGCGGCGCCTACTTCGTGCTTCCCAAGTGGGGTAAGGGCGTGCGCCCCGGGCGCACCTATATGGACATCTACAAGCTCTTCGGTAAGGAGGAGCTTTCCGAGATGTCGCTCTCAAGGATCCGTGAGCTGACCGACGAGGCCATGCAGTTTGACGCGTACGAGGAGCAGGAGCGCCTGCGCATCAAGTACCGCCGCGGCAACGTCATCGAGGGGCTTGAGAACGTCCTTTACGTCTGCCCCCATTGCCACCGTGAGTTCACCATGCGCGTCCGCGATAAGAGCGTCATCTATTGCACCGAGTGCGGCTATGCCGAGCGGTGTGACGAGTACGGCTTTTTGCATCGGGAAAGCGAGTTCGGTGAGGAGGTGCGCCACGTCTCCGCCTGGAGCCGCGGGATCTACGAGGCCCTCCGTGCCAAAATGGAGCGCGGGGTGGAGGACGTCATCGCCACAGGCGTGCGCGTCCAGATGATCGACCCCGAGAAGAACAAGTTTGCCGACGCGGGCGAGGGCGAGATCACCCTCTCGCGCTACGGCTTCCGCTTTGTCGGCACCATTCGCGGGGAGGAGAAGGACCGCGTCATCGGTATTTCCAACTTCGCCTCGCTCCCCTTCAAGCCGGGGCGCTATTTTGAGATCCAGCACGACGACGATATCTACCGCTGCTACCCCGAGGACGGCCGCATGACCATGAAGATCATCAACATCGTCAAGATCTTCTACGAGCAGTCGCTCTTTACCATACACGAGATCAAGGGGCAATAAAAAAGCGAGCCACCCGAGGGTGGCTCGCCCCTTTTTTATTCGGCGGTAAGACCTGCCTCCTCAAAAAAGGAAGAGAGGAAAAGGATCCTGCGGCGGCGGTCGGCCGTTTGGTAGCGGATCTCCCCGCACCCCGCGGCGTAGCCCGCAAAGGCGGCCATCGTCACACCGAAGATGCCCGAAAGGATCCGCACCGCGGTGGCGGCGTCCGGCGTGGCCCCCGGCAGGAAATTGACCGAGGAAAAGAGGATCGCCGTACCGAGGATCAGAAGCGGGCGGGCGAGGGCGCTCCTTGCCCCGTAGGAGAGGTGGCGGCGCCCCACGTCGTTCACCTCGCCCCGCCCCTCCCCGCAAAGGATCCTCGCGGGGGAGATGGGCACCGCCCGCACGCGTGCGGCGCGCCGCTCGGCGCGCTTTTTTCGGCGTGGGGAGAGCCCCTCGGCCCGGGAGAGCGCCAGCAGCGCCTCACGGTGCCGCTCGGCCTCCCGCTCCGCCGCCCGTTGGCAAAAGTCAAAGAAGGCAGTCAGGTGCCCCCCGCGCACCACCTCCGAGAGGGCCGCCAGCCGCTCTCCCGAGCGGCGGTATTCCCCCTCCGTGAGGGCGGCCGAGCGCTTTCCCTCGGGGAGAAAGAGCAGGTAGGCAAGGTAAGAGGACAGCCCCGTGTACGCCGTCCGCATGAAGAACTCGGGCGAGAAGGGGTTGACAAGCTCCAAAAGCACCAGGGGGATCGCCGCCGTCAGGAGCAGACAAAAGACGAGGAGGATCCCGCCCGTATGCTCGGCAAGGGTGCGCCTTGCCGCCATGCTGGCGCGGTCGCTCCCCTCCGCCGCCAGCGTGAAAAGGTCACGGCTCATACGCTCTCCCCCCGGATCGACAGACGGAAGAAGATCGCCCCCACAAAGGAGGAGACCGTGGCCACAAGGGCAATGTCGGCCACCGCCGTGAGGATGTGCCCCAGCCACTCGCAAAGCAGCCAGAGGATGCCCCATACCGTAAAGGCCGAGGGCGAGGAGAGAAAGCGGCGGCAGAGCGAGAGCAGCCCGCGCCGCAGGGGAATGGCCGCCACCAGAAGCAGGAGCAGCGAAAGGCCCGAGATCACAGAGGCGCTCCCCTCGCGCGCCCAGAGCGGAAAGCGCTCAAGGATGGCAAGGATGGGCGGCACCAGGCAGAAAAGGTAGCCGAGGGCGCGGAAAAGCAGCCGCTTAGACATCGCGCTTCTCCGTAAGGGCCCTGACGCTGGCCGCGTGGGCCTCTCCAATGCGGTCTTTCTGGTACTGCGGCAGACTTGCGCTCATAAGAAGGGTGTAAAGCAGGTCGGCCTGCTCCCCCAGCACGCGGCGCACGTCGGCCGTGTCGCCCTCCCCCCTTCGGATGCTCTCGCTGACCTCCTCGGCCCGCGCGGCGGCGGCCTTGGCCGCCTCTAAGATCTCCTCGGCGCGCGCAAGCACACGCTCAAGCTCGCGCCGCTCCTCGGCGTGTCCCGTCTTTAGCATCTCGCAGGCCTCGCGGCTGCGGCCCAAAAGGCCCGACAGCGCCTCAAGGAGCCCCGGCACCAGCTTTTTACGGAAGAGAAGGCCGAGGAAGAGCGTGAGGGCAAAGGTCGCCCCCGAGATCAGCTCGGCGGAGTTCTCACGGAAAAATTCGGCCACCGCCGCCGAAAGCGGCGCGCCGCCGCCCTCCCCCTCGGGCGCCTCGTCCACCGCCGCCGTGACAGCGGCGGTGGTGGCGGGCTCACTCCCCGCCTCGGCGGCGGCCGCGGGCAGAGCGGTGAAGAGAAGGGCAAGGCAAAGGATACCTACCGCCCAAAGCGAGCGGATCGTTGTTTTAACTTTCATACAAACCACCAAAGGTAATGGGCGCCCCGTGGCACTCCTCGGTAAGGCGGGCAAGGGCATCCTCCACCGCGCGGAGGCGCTTTTCCTGCTCCCTTGCCCTTGCGGAGAGCGAAAGGAGCAGGCGGCTCTCACAGTCGGAAAGCGGCAAAAGGACCTCCCCCTCCCCGCCCTCGGGGACGATCGCCAGGGCGTCACAGTGATAGCGGTGCCCGTCGGCGGTGTAGGCCGTTACGCCAAACTGCTCGGTAAGGTGGGCGCGCGGCACGCGCGCCGCCCCCTCCTTGACGGGGTAGAATTTCCCGTTAATGCCGATGCGTGTCGCCTCGGCGCCGATAAATGTAAACAAGACTTCACCGTCGGCGGCGATCGGCTCGCGCTCAAAGCAAAGGCCAAAGCCCGCCTCGGTCAGATGATAGATCATACGCCCTCCTCCGCTTTTGCGCGCTGCTTGCACTCCTCGGCAAAGGCCGTGTAGGCGGCAAAGGCCTCGGGGGCGGTATCGCGGCGGCGCAGGAGGGAAAGCTCCTCGGAAAGGGTGTAGCGCTCCCGCAAGAGGGCGTTCACACGCTCCCCGTAGCGCGCGGCCGCGGTCCCGTTGGCCTTGGCCAGGCGTTCTTTCATTCCTTTCATGGTTCCTCCTTAAAGCTTGGTCTCAAAAATGACGTGTGAAAGGACGGCGTCCCCTCCCACGTTCTCGAAAAGGATCGAGCCGCCCGCCTCCACGGGGATCACGCCCCCCTCGGGAAAGCCCGATACCCTTGTGACGGTGGGCTCGGGGTTGGCTTCGCCCGTAAGGTCGGTTATGCCGTAAAAGCACTCGCTCTCCACGTCGTAGTAGTTCTCGGCCCGTCCGTAGCCCGCCAGCCGCGTCAGCACCGTGGGGACGGCGTAGCGCCGCGGCGCGCGGTAGGGCACGGGCGGCTTGGGACCCCCACGGCAGAGGAAGGGCTGGACCCTTGCCTCGGAAAGCACGGTCCCCTCCTTGATATAGAAGTAGAGATAATAGTGCCCGTGGTAGGCGTCGCTCTCCGTGAGGGTGAAGGTCCCCTTCTTTCGCACGTTCTCCTCGGTCTTCAGAAGGAGCTCCACCCCCGCGGGCAGGTCGCCGCTCAGCGTCACCTCCCCCTCGGGAAGCGAAAGGTGGTCGGCATCGGTGTAAAGGGGATAGGAGATGTTCCTCTCCGCCACGCCCGAAAGCGTCAGACTGCCGTCGCCGTTCAGGAGAAAGCGCATGCCGTAGAGGGTCGTGTCGGCCGACGTGGGGTAGGGGTAAGGGAGGGGAATGAGGTTCCGTCCCTTGACCACAAGGGCAGTGGTCTTGACCGCCTCCCCCTCCTCGGGGCCGCGGTAGGTACTGCCCATCCCGCGGGAGAGCGACAGCCGGCGGAAGCGGACGCACTCACCGGCGGGCAGGGAGCTCCCCGTGTAGGAGAGCATCAAAAGGCCGCCATCGGTGTAGTCGCCGTCGGCCGCGAGCCACGTGGGGCCCGTAAAGCACACGGCGCGCTTTACCCAGGTGTCGCGCTCCGATACCGTCAGGGTGAGCGAGGTGAGGACGCGCCCCTCCTCGCGGCGGTAAAGACCAAAGAAGAAATTCCCGTCCTCGCTCGCGGGGAGGGTGGACGGCACGTAAAGCTCAAAGCCCACCGTGCACGTGACCCCCGCGGGAACGGGGAGGGCAAGCCCCTCCCAAAAGGCGTGACCCGAGGTCGTGGCGGTCTGTGTGAGGGTTTCCCCGTCGCTATGCCCAAGGGAGGTGCCGTACACGTTGGTAAGGCGGACATCGGTCGCCAGATGCAGGGCGTTGGCACCCGCGCCGCCACCCCCCAGCGTACGGAGGGCGGCGTAGGGGAGCGCCGTGGAGGGGACAAGCTTTTCGTAGGCAGCGCTCTTGTCCTCGCAGTAGGCAAAGGCCGTGCCCTCGGCGGCGGCGCGCAGGTTCTCTATCCTTTTTTCAAGGCGCACCGTCCGCCCGAGCGCCCCCTCGGCAAGGGCCCTTGTCGCCTCGGCCTCGGCCTCGGCATTCCCGAGCACGCGGTCAAGGGCGGCGCGGCTCTCCTCCACCGCGGCCATGGTCTCGGCAAGCGCCTCGCCAAGGGCCGCGCGGCGCGCCTCGGCGGCCACGCGCTCGGCCTCCTCCGCTACGCGCTCGCGCTCGGCGGCGGTACGCTCCTGCTCGGCCTCGGCGTACGCGCTCTCGTAGCTCTCGGGTAAAAGGCGCGCGGGGATCCGCCCGCCCTCCAGTGGCGCGTACTCCCCGTCGTGGGTGTGGCTGTCGTAGGCGGCGGCCAGCAGGGAGAGCGAGCGCACGCCGTCCACCGTCAGCCATTCGGCCAGCCGCCCGCTTTTCACGTCGTCAAAGAGGTCGGCCAGCGTGTCCTCGCCGTGCCCTGTCGGCATGGCGCGCATCACCTCACCCGAGAGGACGTCGTCCACCAGCTCGTTGTAGCGCTCAACGATCCTGAGGGCCAGGGCATCGTAGGCCGCCTTGATCTCGGCGGCGGTGAGGCCGGGCGTGCCGAATCTCCCCGCGCGGTTCGGCGTGTCGGAGAGGCGCTGGACCCAAAGCGAGCGCACCTCGTCCTCGGTAATTTTTCTGATATTCATGCTCTTATCCTTCCTGCGGTCCTGTACTGATAGGCCACCGTGATGATGCCAAAGGGCCGCTGATATTCCTCCGATACGAAATAAAGCTGCTTCTCCACCCAGCGCCGCGCCCCCTCACGCAGGGGGACCACGGTGTCGGGCTCGGACGAGAACTCCGCGGCGGCAAAGTCGGTCTCGCCCCAGTCCAAGCGCCCGCCGTACAGCGTGTCGGCCACGCGCCAGCCCTCGCGGTCGGTGCGGACGCGCACCTCCACCTTGCCGCCCGTCATGGCGCGCAGCTTTACGGCGCCACCCCCGCGCACCGTGCTTTTGGCAAGGTGCGGCAGCCCGCAGTGCTCGCTTCTCGTCGCACAGCCCGAGAGGTAGGCGTGCCCTGCAAAGCTGTAATAGCGCCGCGGAATGCGGCCGTCCGCCTCGCGCTTGTCGGTGTTGAAGACGCACACGTCTCCCGACGCCGTTCCAAAGAAGAGAAGACCCGCGCATTCGTAAAAGACGGTGGAGGGGGAAAAGCTGCCCCCCGTCCGCTCGCCGTCGCTCTCCAGGAGGTAGGCAAGCTCGCCCTTTGGCGTATAGAGGAGGGGTGTGCCGTCCTCGGTCACCACACTGAGGGTGCTCACGCCGTCGGCATAGCCCCCCTCGGGGTGGAGCGCCACGCGCAGCGTCTGCGTGCCGACCGTCAGCTCGTCCCCCTCGGAAAGCCCCGCGGGGAGCGCCGTGCGGTAGCGGTAGCGCTCGCTGTCGCCAACGTGCACGCCGATGCCCGAGAGGTAATACCACTCGTAATCCACGTGCCCGTCCCGCGTGCCGCGCCGGCGCCCGTCGGCCAGGTACACCCGCCCCTCGGTGGCAAGACCGAGGTAGGAGCGGTAGCGGAAGAGCGAGACCCCCCGAAGGTCCTCGGCTAAAAGGCGCGCGTCCACCGCGTCCGAGCGGTGCGTGACCGCCCTCTCCGTGGTAAGCGAGGCGCGCTCCACGGCGTCAAGGCCGTTCTCGGAAAGAAAGACCGTGTCGTCAAGAAAAACGCAGCCCTCGCCCACGCACCCCACGGCCCCCGCGCCCCCCTCGGCGGGGTAAACGCGCGGGACAAGGTCGCTCTCGGTGTCGGCACCCACGTGGCAAAAGACCGAGTGTCCCTCGGCCGATGCCTCAAGAAGGACGAGGAGGTAGGCAGGGGTCGGCACCATGGCCTTCACCTCGGCGCGCCCGTCCCCGTCGGTGAAGCGGTCGTAGGCCCCCACGTAGTCGGGGCGGACGGCGCCGCTCCTATCGCGGTGGGCATAAAAGACAAGACCGGGGAGGGCGGGATTTCCCGAGAGAAAGAGCCGCCCGTCATACCGTGCGATCAGGCGGCAGCCGTGGATCGCCTCGGCACTGCTCCCCCCGTAATCCCTTCCCTCGGCCCTGAGCTCGGTGGCCAGCGTATCGGCCACCCGCACGGAGAGAGAAAGCGTTTTCGCATAGAGAAGGTCGAAGGAATCCGCCACCAGCACCAGACAGAGCTTCCCCGCGCGGCGTTCCACACGGGAGGAGATCCCCTCCCACGCCTCGGGGGTGGCTCCGTCCAGGCGGACGGCCGTGACCTCCGCGCCCTCCCCATGGATTGGGAAAAGGAGGCGCGTGCGCTTGTAGCGGCAGTCGCCGTAAAGCACGGTGTTGTTCGGGTTGTGGAGCGGAAAGATGTTCTCGTTGCCGCTGATGAGGTAGTATTCCTCCGTGGCACCCGCGTAATAGACCCGCGTGATGGGCGCCCCCTGGAAGGCGAGGCCCTTGACCTCCAGAAGCCCCTCGGAGAGATAAAGGGTCGAGAGCGAGGTGCAGCCGTCAAAGCTCTGGCTCGGAAGGATCGCCACCGTTGAGGGGATGACCACCGTCTTTAGCGCCTTCATTCGGAAGAAGCAGCACTGGCCGAGCGTTGTGATGCCCTCGGAAAGCACCAGCGTTTCAATTTTCGCATCGTCGCGGAAGGCAAAGTCGTCAATGCCGGAGACGGCGTAGTCGCGCCCGTCCAGCGTGACCCGCGCCGGTACCGTGACCTCGGTCTCCTCGGAAGCGATGCCGCTCACAAGGCAAACGCCGCCGTCGGTCACGCGGTATTGCAGGCCATCGCTCCCGTAGGCGTAGGTCTCCTTGTCAAACAGGTGGTACTCCTCAAGGGTCATGGCGGTCAGGAGGTTTTTCTGCTCGTACGGCGCTCCGTCCGAGTAGGTCGTGGGGACGTACGCCCCGCTCTCGGCGGAGACGGCGGTCTCACCGTCGGTCACGATGTAGCGCTCCCCGTCCACAAGGCACAGCCGCCCCGCAAGCACCGTGGCACGGCTCCTCCCCTCGGCAAGGCGGAGGGCACTACCGTCCTCCGTGACCGCCCGCCCACAGGGGGCGGCGTCCCGCTCGGCGGCGGTGAGACGGTAAAGCCCCGCCCCCGCATGCACAAGAAAGGCGTCGCGCTCCCGCGGGTCGGGGTGGATGGCGTGCACCCGCTCGCCAAGCGATGCCACCCGGCGGAAGCCGGGCACCGTCTCGATGCCCGCCCCCGCGCCCGACTCGTAGTCGCGGTACATATTCTCAAGATAGGCAAAGCGATGCTCCGAGATCTCGGACGGCTCGCCCGAAAAATCCACACCACCCATCTCGGAATAGATTTTTGTGTAAACAGAACTTGCCATTCCGTCACCCCCATCCCGTCACGTCACGGAAGGCGGAAACCGCCTCCCGCGACGGCAAAATGGCCGCCAGCCCCTCACGGAAGCGCCCAAGGTAAAAGGCGGCCTTGTCGGGGTCGTCGTCAAGAAACACGTACGCCGCACAAAACAGGGGCAAAAGGGCCGCCTCCTCGGCGCACAGGGGGATCTCGCCCTCCCTTGGCAGGGTCAGGCGGCGGCGGTAGGAAAGGCGGAGCTCGCACGCGTGCCGTGGAGCTAAGTGCAGGCGGCTCCCCTCCAGCGTGTAGTCGCCCTCCTCCCCCTCGCAAAGGGGCGTTCCGTCGCAAAGGCGCGGCGCCCCCACCAGCCCCGCAAAATCGGGGGCCAGCGCGGAAAGCTCGTAGTCGCTCCCGTCAAAGGGGGAAACGGGCGGCGCCGCGGCGGCATAGGGGGAGGCGTAGATCGCCAGCACCAAAAGGCGGAAGCCCGCCTCGCCGCGCACGCAAAGCGTCACCTCCCCGGCGGCGGTGGGGATGGCCCCCACCGTCACACGGGTGCCGCCGCGCACACAGGGCTCTAACACGTGCGTCTCCGTGCCATGGCCGCGCCGCACCGTCAGAAGGCCACTCCCCACGCTTTCGGCGTAAAAGGAGCCGCCCTCGGGGAGAGAAAAGGTTTTCTCTCCCCGCATCTCCCCGGGGGAGCCAACGGCCAGAAGGGGGGTCTCGGGACAATGACGGAGCAAAAGCCGACCGATGCGCGGCCGCACCGCCAGGATCTCGGCCATCGCGCGCTCGGCCGCATCGCGCAAAAGCTCGCCGCCGTCGTCAATGGACGGCGCAAACCCCAGCCGCGCTACCGCGGCCTCTAACTGTGCCACCGTCATGCGCGTCACCTCAGGCGATGGCCGTTGCGCCCTCGACGGCGTCCCCGCCGACGGCCAGCAGAATGTGCTTGTAGGTGCCAAAGCCAACGCCAAAGCGGCAGCGGCCGCACCAGAGGTAGTTGCCCGTGTGGTGGTCGACCCAGTTGGAGACGGTCAGCGGCACGCGGTTGAAGAACATGTTACCGCCAAGGTTCTTGTTGGCCTCGCTCGACATGATCATCACGCGGTCGTCCTCGGTCTGCCAGTCGGGCATCACCACGATGTTCCAGTTGCCGTACTGGAGGTTGATGTCGTTGTAGCCGTTGCCCAGCGCCCCCTCGGAGCCGCACACCTTCTTGGCGATGGCCTCGGCGGCGGGACGGTTACCGGGAAGCACGAGGGTGTCGGCGGTGTAGCCCAGCACCTCGCCGTTCTCGTCCTTCATGTTGCGGATCTTTGAGCTGAGGGCACCGAGCGCCTCCTCAAAGGCACCGGTCGAGGAAAAGATGTTGCCAAAGTAGTAGTTCGACTGGGTGCCGCTCACCTGCGTGCCGCCCCACTTGTGCTGCGAGGAGAAGAGGGGAAGGCCGTCGGGCGCGGTGAGGTCCAGCGTGGCGCCCGCAAAGCTGCCCGAGGCGCCCGTGGCGTTGGCCAGGGCATACTCGCAGATCTTGTGGCGGGTCTTGTAGTAGGCACGCGTGAAGTTCTCGGCGCGGCGGCGGGCATCGGCGGCCACGCCGTAGTTGGCATCCTCCATCATTTTGGCGGTGATGGTGAACTCCTTCGAGAACTGGATGTGCTCGATGAACTTCTTGTAGGTCTCCTCGATCCCGTCGCTCTCGGCGGCGGCGCCCTCCTCGGTCGCGGAGAAGACGCGGAACTCGTTCTGCCCGACGATGGTCTCGCCAAAGCGGTTCGATTTTTCCACGTTGAAGAGCCAGTCGCACACACCGCCGCGCTTCGACTGGTAGTCCGACTCATGCTCAATGACCATTTTGATGGGGGTCTCCAGGCGACCGATGGCCGCGTCGTGCAGACCG
The DNA here is from genome assembly GCA_017407375.1 of Clostridia bacterium. GTDB lineage: Bacteria > Bacillota > Clostridia > Oscillospirales > CAG-272 > UBA1740. Next base: position 5,602 of record JAFQWT010000019.1, on the reverse strand, counting down.
CCCGACTGAGAATAGATGATAGATGACATTCTCTTGCTTTGTTCCTTTCGTTTTGGATGTGATGTCAGCGACCGCCGTAGCGTGCGCGGCGGTACAGCCCCTCAAGCTCCGTGTCGGTGAGTGAGGGGAAAAGCTCCCTCGCCGCCGAGAGGTCGGCGGCGCTCATGCGCTCGGCGCCGCTGCGCGCCGTGCGGACAGCACAGCTGTCAAGGTGACTGCGGGTGTTCTGGCGGCGCCCCGCAAGGAGCGTCTCGTAATGCGAGGCGCAGTAGGCCTCCACGGGGGAAAGCCCCGCCTCGCGCAGCTCGCCGTAGCGCTCGGGGTTCTCAAGCGCCGTGAGCGTCCCCGAGGAAAAGCGCGAGGGAAAGACCGCCGCCAGGGCGGCGGCATCGGCGGCCGCCAGGGCGGCAAAGTCGTCTTCGCCCCCGTCCTTTGCGGCCTCCTCCGCCTCCGGGAGCCCCTCCTCCTCGGGGCCCTCGGTCAGGGGCTCGGTCTCCACCCCACCGATCGCGGACGTGTCGTTCGTCCCATCATCGGCGGTAATGGCACCGATAAGTGCTTCATTTTCCATAAAAAACTCCTTCTTGGTAAAGTATTATTTACCTACGCGGAGATCGCCCTTCGGCTTGGCGACCGTCCTTGTGGCCTTCGGATCCTGCGCCGCAGGGCGCGAAGGCGCCGGGATATAGCCACCCTTGTTGGTGGCATACTCGTTCTTCTTCATGCCGTCCTCCTTTCAAAAAAAGCAATTCCGGAGACAAAGGGAAAACAAGGCCGCAAAAATCAAATACGGATAGCGCCGTGTCGCTCGGCCTTTCCCGCCTCCAAGAATAGAGTAGCATACGTTTCACTGCAAATGGGGTCCATTTTCGCGGGTGAATTTTGGCATAAATCACCGCTCCCTCCCCTTGCCGTGCGCAAGCACGCCTGCGGGTCGGGATCGGCAATTTCTGCACAAAATTCCCTCCGCGACGCGGGATAAGCTTGCGCCGAGATCACCGCTCCCTCCCCTTGGCCTCCCCGCGGATATGGTCAAAATGTGCGCTCATTGTCATTCACTTCATTTTTCCCTATCCTTGGGGTATCGCTTCACAAAAACGCCACGCCGTGGCGTTTTTGCTTGCTCACGTGCGCAAGCACGCCTGTGGGTCGGTTTCTCGGTGCCTGCCCTGTCCTGCCGCATAGTCGCGCGGCGTAGGAGCATAGCTCCGTCCTTGCGCTTCTTGCGGCGAGGACTTCGCTTCAAGAAAAAGCCGCACTGTGGCTTTTTCTTTTTGCTCACCCACCGCGAAGCCCCGCGCGCCTTTCCCCCTCCGCTGTCGCCTCAGTCGTCAAAGAGCGAGTCGAGCTGCTTGTGAGAGGCGTCGAGGGCGGCGTCGGCGGCCTTGGCCATACGGCGGGCGTTCGTGTCGTTCATACCGATGAGGCGGCAATAGTCGTAGGCGCGCTGATAGGTGTAGAAGTTCTTGACGAGAAATTGGTACACCCGCTCGTTTGACTCAGCGCCGGCGGTGGGGTTATTACGGTAGATGCGCCGCAGGGCGGCGGCCTGGCGGGAGGTGGGGTCCGCCGCCGCGATGATCGCCTCGGCCCTTGTGTCCTCACCCATATCGAGCGCCAGCAGCTCCTTGGCCGCCGCTTCCATGGCGGTGGCGTTTGCCTCCTTCCTCTCCTTGAGGTAGTCGCCGTAGCCCTCAAGGACCTTGCGGCTTGCCTTGACGCGCTCGTCCTCGATGGCGGCGGCCTTGGCCTTCCGTTGGCTCTTGGCGGCCTCCCTCAGGTAGGCGGCGTAGCCGTCGTTCGCGTAGGAGGAGCGCCCCAGCGCCTCCCCCGCGCGCCCGTAGCCGACCCTTTGGCGGCTTTCCTCGGCGGCAGCCGTCTGGCGCTTGGCATCGGCGCCCGTCTCGGGCAGAGCCGAGAGCCACGCGCGGTAGCTTTTGGCGTTCTTCGGCGTGGCGATCGTACGCAGCTCACGCTTGATCGCCTCAGAGAGTCCTGCCATTCGTGTCACCTCCCCTCTCCTCCCTCACAAGGTCCTCAAAGTACTCCACGTTCTCCCTTGCAAAGGGGTAGTGCGCCCTCTCCTGCCCCTGCCAGTAGCGCAAAAGCGTCATGGGCGAGGTGGGATCACCGAGGGTCCCCGCACGGAGGTTTTCGAGATTTCTCTCCCACAGCGCCTCGCGCTGGGCCTCCGCGCCGCCGTTTTTATCGACCGAGAAGAGGAACTCATCGTTGTAGTAATACCCGCGCTCGGGTGTGTAGGTCAGAAAGTCGTAGCGGTCAAACTCGGCGTTGTGCAGGCGGCCGTACGCATCGCGGTAGGGGGTCTTGCGCGGCTCGTCGGCAAAGGCGAGCATCAAAAGGAAGATCAGGCGGTCAATGTCGGCATACGCCGCCTCCTTCATGCGCCGCTTGGACTCCAGCCGTCCCGCCGCCTGGTCGATCTGCAGGCGCTTGGCATATCCCGAGGTGGCCGTGGGGTCGGCAAGCCCGAGGAGCGAATCCGAGATGCCGATGATGCGCTTGGCGTGCTCATAGAGACGGTCGGACTGCAGGATCTCCTGCGAGACGTTCGGGGTAGTGTCGATCACGCCGTACATCGCGGAGCTTTCCCCGGGGCCGAGGCGGATCACCTGCCCGAAGATCGAGTTGTCGGGCGCCACGCGGGCGTCCTCGGGCATTACGGGGGTAACGCCCGAGCGCATCAGCTTGGCCTGAATGCGCGATTCGAGCTTGTTGATCTCCTGCTGCTGGGGGCGGATCACCTCACAGTCCGACTGGCCGAGGTAGTAGCCCGCGCGGGAGGTGTTCTTGCGGATGACCACGGGAAAGCATCGCGGGCGGTAGTAGGGGATATGCACCCGCCCCGTCGGCAGGGTGAGGCACTCGTCCTCCGCCTCGCGGAGGGTGGCCCCCTCCCCGCACTCGCACGCGCCCTCCTCGGCGCCGCAGCGCGGGCAAAGGCGCAGCTTCCTCCCGTAATAGTCGGTGATGTCCGAAAGCAGGGCACCCCCCGAGAAAACAAAGCGCGACACGGCGCCGTCCTCCTCGCGGAAGAAGCAGGTGATGACCGTCACGGTGTCCTCGTCCGTGACCTCGCCCTCACTCTCGCACTCGCCAAGCTCGGCCACCGCCGGGCTGACGCCAAAGCGGCGGCAAAGCTCACTGCGCGGCGTTTCAAAGCGGAGGAAGCAGTATTCCATGTCCTCCACCTCGGGAATGTCGGGCTGGGGGATGAAGTCCTCGGGCGAGAGGCAGCGCACGCGGATGCCGCCGCGGGTGCCGCCCACCTCCCTCGTGTCGTCCCATTCCACAAGCCATACCGAGCCGCCGTAAATGGTCGTGTAGCGCTCGTCAAGGTCGTTCTGCCGCTCAAAGGGCAGCTCGTCCCGCATGCGCAGCAGCATGCGCTCGGTGGAAAGGGCAAGGCGCTCGCCCTCCTCGCTGTAGCTGGAGGGGGCCACCCGCGGCGCGGGGATCTCCGAGGAGACCTGCGCCTCAATGATCTCGTAGGTGATGTTGCGGATCGCCGTGGCCCGCGCGCCCCCGTCGATCTCGTCACTGCCGCGATACTGTGCCATACACCGCGCCATCGCGTCCAGCGCGGGACGGTGCCGCATCCTCGCGCGCTCGTAAAGCGCGGCAAAGAACTGCAGCCGTTCTTGTTTTTCTTTTGGTGTCGTCATAGCGGTACTCCGTATTTTTTGATAAGATACTCGCGCTCGCTCTCCGTGGCGGCGTAATAATCCTGCCACATGTCGGGCGTCCAGGGGCGGCGGCCGTCCCCCTCTCCCGCGGGGGCGGGCCTCACGTGGGAAACGGCAAAGCCGCGCAGGGCATCGGGGGCGTGGGTCAGCTCGTGCGGCTCGGTGAGGACGTCCCCGGGGCGCTTGGTGTCGGCAAGGAGGAGGGGCAGACAGCGGCAAAGCTCACGGCAGGTGCGGAAGATCTGCAGCCGCGGAACGCCGTCCACCGCGGGGCGCAAAAGCTCCTTGACCGCCAGCCACCCCGTGACCCGGTCGTTTGAGGAGCGCGTAAAGGGCACGCCGTGGGCGGCAAAGATCTCAGCGCGCGTCCGCCCGCTCTCCTGCACCCGCCCAAAGAGGTCGGGCGGCGCCAGCGTGGCGTAGATCCTCTCGTCCTCGGGGGTGGAGGAGCGGATCCTCTCGGCCGCCGCCGAGATGATAAGGTCGCTCTCGCACAGCTCGCGGTACACGTAGGCGCGCCCCTCGGGCGAGAGGGCGATCCACAGCACCGCCAGGCGGTCAAGCCCGTAGTCGATCGTGCGGTAGCGCCGCCCGTCCTCGGGGATCGGGAAGGGGTCGACCGTGTGGGCATCGTAGGAAAATTCGGGGAAGAATTGCCCCGAGCCCAGGTTCCACTCGCCCTCAAGGAGGGCCCGCCGCTCCCTCCGCGGCAGGGCGCTGAGGCGCCGCCGATACCCGGGGTCGGAGAGCGTGAGAAAGCGGTTGTCCTCGATCCTTGCAGGGAGAAAGATGCGCTCGGTGCCGTCCTCCCCGAGAAAGGGGGTGGCGGGGGGCGCCGGATCGATAAAGCGCCGCTTCACCCACGCGTGGCCGATGCCCCCGGGGTTCGTCGTTGACTTCATCTGCTTTGGATAGCCGTTCACACCGCGGATGCGCGAGAGAAGATATAAATATTGAAACTCGGAAAAATGCGTCAGCTCGTCAAAGCGGACCACGTCGTATTCCATGGACTGGTATTGGTACACGTCGCCGTCGGTCGCGAGATGTCCGAAATCGAGGAGCGAGCCGTTCGGGAACACCCCCACGTGGTCGCTCGCGCGGTAGGAGAACACCTCGGCAGGGAAAATTGAGCGCGCCGTCCGCACAAGGGAGCGCTCGATCTCGGGGAAGGTGCGCCGGAGGAGCAGCTGACGGCTCCCGGGGTAGCGCAGGGCAAACAAAAAGGCGTCCACCAGCTGACCGTAGGACTTACCGCCCCCTGCCGCCCCGCCGAACAGCACCTCGCTCTCCCGGGCGTCAATGAACGCCTTTTGCTTTTTGGTGACCTCGATCCTCATTCCAGAACGCGGATCTCCACCGTAAAGCCCTCGGCCCGCCCCTCAGCCGCCCGCCGCCCCTCGGTCTCCAGCAGGTGCTTCACAAAGGTGGGGTCGTACTTTTTGAGCAGCGCCCCCGAGGTCAGCGTGTCAAAATACCGCCGCCGCCCCTCCTCATACGCCACGCGGAACTCCTCTACCGCAAGCAAGCGCGAAAACTCGTCTGCCGACAGCCCCTCGGCATCGCAAAAGCGGGCCACCTGCGGCGGCACCTCCCCCACCTCAAAGGTAAAAAACCTCACGATCCTTTTTGCCAGCTCCGTCACCGTTTTCATAGCTTGAAAGCCCTCCTTTCTTTCCCTGCGAAAATAGAGTAGCATACGTTTCACTGCAAATGGGGTCCATTTTCGCGGGTGAATTTTGGCATAAATCACCGCTCCCTCCCCTTGGCCTCCCCGCGGATATGGTCAAAATGTGCGCTCATTGTCATTCACTTCATTTTTCCCTATCCTTGGGGTATCGCTTCACAAAACCGCCACGCCGTGGCGTTTTTGCTTGCTCACGTGCGCAAGCACGCCT